>CAYGAE010000019.1:0-20436 GCA_964347855.1 uncultured Candidatus Bathyarchaeia archaeon | reverse complement strand
GCACCCTCCCGCAACGGATCTTGGAAAACCCCACCAGCAATCAAACCAGCCACATGAGCAGCATCATACCCCACGGTGGCACCCACACCATGAAACACATCAGCCAACTCCTTCACAGGATGAGGAAACGGAAAGACACTGGCGCCAAACATGACCAACTTAGGCGGTGTTCCCTTATCCACCAACCTCTCAACTCTCTGTTTCGTCTTGTCCACATCAATGTTCAACTCCTTGTAATCTAAGGCCAAATACTCTACCTGTAGGCCACGAACGGCCCCCGCGGTCCCTCCCAACTTCTTCTTACCCATGGTAATATGTCCACCCGCAGGAATAGATAGAGCCATCATAACATCGCCGGGTTCAGTAAAGGCCGTATACACCACCAAGTTCGCTACAACCCCAGATATTGGGCGAACATCAACAAACTCGGCGTTAAAGAGCTTCTTCATCAGATCGATGCAGACAAACTCTACCTGATCAATGTATTGGCATCCCGCATACACACGCTCTCCAGGCCACCCCTCAGCGTACCGGTTTCCAAAATCAGACGCAACAGCCTCTCGTACAGCAGGACTCGGCACATTTTCACTTGCAATTAGAGGAATCGCCTCGTGGAACCACCTATGATGCCGCTGCAGAAGGTCTAACGTTTTATCATAGCGCTGACGAGCGAAGGTCATAAAACTACCTCAACAGCATAGTGACTCTAAAGAAAATAAAACCTTTGATGAACACAACTTTAATTAATGGAACATTTGACGGTATAGAGTAGAGCTTCAGAGGGCACGGCGATGAGCAAAAGCAAAAGAGAGAAAAAAAGAGAAAGAAGGGCGCCCATGCCTGCAGCCAGCGCAGGCCTCCTCAGATTCTTCGAGGAAGAGACCCGGGGGATAAGAGTGAAACCCGAACTGGTCGTGATTCTCACAGTAGTTCTGATACTGGCTTGTATACTGGCACAACTCTACTTCTGAATGTTCTGTCCTAGAATTCTAGTACCTCTTGTTTTGTAGCATAAACGCGGAAAATGGCTCAGAGGAGTTAAGCTTTATAGAACTAACGAGTTTTGTGCAATACTTCAATTCGTTGAACAGATCGCAGGTTAATGAATACCTCACTTCTCTCTTCTCTGTTCACAATTTGAGGTATAGGTTGAGCTATGGTAGACCTTAGCGTTATCACCTCCGCATTGGACAGCCAGATTCCAGGGGGCTCAAGTGTAACAGCCGCGAGAGTTCCTTCGAATCCATATGAGGGGTCCAAGATTACAGCGATTCGTCGCCCTATATTGCGTTCAAGTATATGAAGCACAGTTGGGGGCGGCGTAACGTTAGACATATCTCTCACATGAAATTACAGTAGTTAAGCAATAAAACCTTTATGACCCTAATCTTTTTGAACTTGACAGACTTCTAAGAGTTTTATCAGAATGTGTGGGCGTTCAGAGTGGTTTCTCGTGACTCGCTGGATAAATACATGAGTAGCGCCGTTACTCATTACTCATCGCTCTTCACGCTTCCGTCTCACTCAAAGCTTGTCCTTTCTCTCATTGTTCTCTGCATGCTTAGCGGGGGTTCAGCAATTATTCCGCTTTCCCAGTCTCATCAAACACTTGCTCTCGGCATATCTTTTGGCGTGACTCTATTTCTTGTAACCGTCTTGTCAGACTTCATAATTTCTCGAAGCTACATGAAGGCAGATCCAATCTTAAATTCGAGGCGTTGCTCTGCACTCTCGGTCTTCTCCTGGTTGATATGGTTTTGTTTCATGTTTCTTGGGAACGTCGCCAGCATTTTTGTCGAAAGCCTTGATCTCTGGGTTAAACTGTTCTTTCTAGGCCTATGTCCTGTACTCATACTGCGTTTGTTGGTGTATTATACAACCTCCTTCACCAGCTACGATGGAGTCTTTATCTCCTCCACCCTACAACCTGCGGTCTGCACAGTTTCTTTCCTATTTATCGGTCCTCTTTTAGGCTATACCGTTGAGGGGTATCTACTTCTGTTCCCTCTGCTTTCCATACTTGTTGCCGTGGTTACGGTGTTTCTTTTCACTTTCCTCTTGGATCGTATGGGGAAAACTGCTGTTGGAATAGCTTCGCTTACTCTGTTCAAGGCTTTTTTAGCGAATTGGACCACAGACGTGAATGAGCCTCTTGAAGAGGTCTTTGAGGAACTCGGTGTCGAGAAGGACATAGAGGCCTCTCTTCTGGGTTTTCGAGCTAAGAAAAAGATGAAAGCCGTTATGGCTGTTCCAGCGTGTCATCGAGGACCCTTCAGGAACATTGGAAGCAGTCTTTTACCGTATACTATTCAAGAGTCCTTGGGAAACGAGTTACAATGTGTAGTCACTGTACCTCATGGATTGTTTGGCCACGAGACAGACCTCTCTTCTCAACTGCAAAACAGAAAGGTTGTGGAGGGCATCCTCCACTCTGTAAACTCCTTCTCTTCCCTTGGTTACGAGGCTACTCCTTTTGTGCGAGTGCAGAAGAACGGAGCGGGTGCAAGTTGTCAGATATTTGACCTTGGTGCCGTTTTTACGTTAACCTTGGCGCCTCAGACGACTGAGGATCTACCTGAGGAGTTGGACTCCATGATCGCTGACGAGGCGGCGAAGGCAGGGATATCCAGTGTGCTGGTCATCAACGCCCACAATAGCATAGAAGGGGCCTCTGAACCAAACGAGAAGGTTGACCTTCTCAGAGAAGTTGCAGTGGCGAGCCTTAGAAAAGCACAGCGTGGTCAACAACTTCCCTTGGAAATAGGTGCTTCAACCATTATTCCTGAAGAGTTTGGCCTCAAGGAAGGTATGGGTCCCGGAGGAATAAGCGTGATCGCAGCAAAGGTTGGAGGTCAAAAGGCGGCGTACATAACTATTGATGGTAACAACATGGTTTCTGGGTTGCGAGAGCGAATTCTCTCGATGCTTCCTGAGATGGGCGTCACTGAGGGTGAAGTTCTTACAACTGATACTCATGCAGTGAATGGAGTTGTACGAACTGCACGGGGATATTACCCGGTTGGTGAGGCTATGGACAAAGAGAAGGTGATTGATTATATTAGGAAGGCCGTTACTGAGGCTGTAAACAATGCAGAGCCTGTTGAAGCCTTGTGGGCTAGTGAAGTGGTACCTAGCGTTAAAGTCATTGGAAGGGAGCAGATAGTGCAGTTATGCAGTTTGGCAGGAAAGACTTTGAGTCGAGCCAAAAAACTCGCTGTCTTGCTTTTTTCTTCGGTTGGCGTTTTGTTGACAGCTTTGATTCTATTTCTTTAGTTTTTGTGCGCGCGCATTTGCTTGACATGTTGTAGCCTCAGTACTTGAGGCTAACACTAATATTGTCAATTACATACTGTCATTCTAATTCAGGGGCAATTCATGCTACGGGAGATTCGTATTCATGGTCGAGGCGGGCAGGGGGGTGTAACGGCAGCGGAGCTTTTGGCGCGCGCAGCCTTCAAGGAAGGGAAGCGAGTTCAAGCTTTTCCTTTTTTTGGAGCAGAGAGGCGTGGAGCACCAGTTAAGGCCTTTGCTCGGATCTCCGATGAGCCCATCTTGATACGGAGTCAAGTCTATAGTCCGGATTATGTAATGGTGCTGGACTCCACTTTGTTGCAGGTTGTAGATGTTGCCGAGGGGCTCAAGAAAAGTGGGATAATAATAATGAACACAAGGAAGAAGCCAGGCGCATTTGACCTAACGGGATATCGTGTGGCTGTAGTAGACGCCACCGGGATAGCTCTGAAGTTAAAACTCTTAGTTGCTGGACTTCCAGTCATAAACACGCCCATGCTGGGTGCCTTTGCCAGAGCAACGGATGAAGTGAAGCTTGAAAGCGTGACGGATGCCATCAAGGAAGAATGGCCTGGATCTGTGGGAGAAAAGAATGCAAAGGGAGCAGCCTTAGCCTATGCGAGCCTTATAAGAGGCTGGTAGCATCGACAAACCTATACGCCAAATCTGGTTCTGGGAAAGGTGAGGAACCTTTTACGTCAAACCACACTTCTTGAGGAGTCGCTCCCAACGCTTGTTAACGGCGTGTTGAACTTCTTTGATGACATGCTCAAACTTGGCAGCAAATAAATGTCGGAATCGACCCTGAGTCTTCAAATACTCTTCTACTGGTTTTTTGCGGTCCGGCGTTAAAGCGAAAACCTTGCTGGGAGCCGATATGGTGTACTCGCCGTCGACCGCCTGCCATAGGGGGAAGATACAGGTCTCTAAGGCGAGACGAGCAACCTCGACGGTCTTGCTCGTGTCATAGCGCCAACCGCGGGGACAAGGGGCGAGTACGTGCAGAAAGGCGGGACCGTTGACTTCCAACCCTTTGCGAACTTTAGTGATGAGGTCTCGCCAATTAGCAATTGAGGCTGTTGCGACGTATGGGATATCGTGGGCTACCAGAATGTCTGCTATGGGTTTCTTGAACTCGGGCTTCCCAGGAATTACGCGGCCCGCCGGGGAAGTGGTGGTCCAAGCAGCGTGAGGTGTACCGCCGCTTCTTTGTATGCCTGTGTTCATGTATGCCTCGTTGTCGTAGAGTACATAGAGGAAGTCGTGGCCTCTTTCTACGGCTCCGGACAGTGCTTGTATCCCAATATCGTAAGTGCCTCCGTCTCCAGCGAAGGCTATTACGTCAACGTGACCATGCTTGAGTTGCCCCTTCCTTTTCATGGCTTTCAGTGCTGCTTCAATCCCGGCTGCATTGGCAGCCACGTTTTCGAAGGCTGTGTGAATCCATGGTATTCTCCATGAGGTATATGGATATATGGACGTGACGACTTCCATGCAGCCAGTGGCGTTTGTAGCTATCACTGGGCCTCGTGTGGCCTTTAGTATCTGTCGATATGCGATTGCTGGACCACATCCTGCGCACGCCCGATGTCCTGGCATTAGAAGGTCAGGCTTTTCTGCGAGGTCTTTGGTTGTGAATTTCCATTCTTGCGTCACCGTATTGGCCTCCTGCCTCATTGTCTCACCCCTATGAATTGTACCGCGCTTTCAATCCGGTCTGTTTGGGATATCTTCCCTAGGTCCCTGTAGATCGTTTCTATGAGGTTTTGAGGCATGTCTCTTCCTCCGAGGCCGTATATGTAATTCACTACATGCGGGGGTGTTGGAGTGTCGTATAGGACGTGGCGTATTTCATGGAAGATGGGGCCTCCGTGGGCTCCGAAACTGTGGCTTCGATCCATGACTGCTACGGCTTTTACGTTTTCTAGAGCCTTTGTTATGTCGTGTTGTGGGAAGGGTCTGAAGGTGCGCAGTCGGAGTAATCCGGCTTTGACTCCTTTGGTGCGCAGTTGGTCTACGACTGTTTTGACTGTGCCAGCTGTTGAGCCGATACATATGGTTGCTATTTCTGCGTCTTCAAGCCGGTAGGGTTCTATCAGACCGTTTCCATATCTTCGGCCACTCATTTTTTCGTACTCATCGTGTACCTGTTTGATTATCTGCGGAGCGTTCTCCATTGCTTCGTGTTGTTGTCTCTTATGTTCGAAGTAGTAGTCGTACAGGTCCAGGGGTCCCATTGTCATGGGATTTTCTGGAGTGAGCTTGAAGGGCGCTAGAGTTCCTTCGTGGGTTCTCACTAGTGGTGGTTGCCTACTTCCTACAAACTTGCTGACCGTTTCATCTGGTAGTACCTTGACGCTTTCTAGGGTGTGGCTGAGAAAGAAAGCGTCTAACATCACCATAACTGGTAAGAGGATGTCTGAGTGTTCGGCTATTCTGAATGCTTGTACGACTGAGTCGTAAGCTTCTTGCGAGTCTTCCACATAGATTTGTATCCAGCATGCGTCGCGCTCCACCATGCTGTCTGAATGGTCGCAGTGGATGTTGATTGGCGCTGATAGGGCTCGATTTGCTATAGCCATGACAACTGGCGCCCGGCAACCTGACGTTACATATAGGATTTCGTGCATCAACGCCAGACCAGCTGAGGCTGACGCGGTAAAGGTTCTCGCGCCAGTAGCAGCAGCTGATAAGCAAGCACTCAGGGCGCTATGTTCAGACTCTACACATATGAATTCTGTGTCTACTTCTCCATCGTGAACATATTCGCTGAATCTTTCAACAATTATGGTTTGGGGCGTTATCGGGTAGGCGGCGACTACGTCCACGTTTGATTGTTTGACTGCGTATGCCACGGCCTCGTCTCCGTTGAGGGGAAGCACTTCCTGTCTAACCATCACCATTTCCTATTGTCCTCTTCTACTCGAGCACCATCTCTATTGCTCCCACCGGGCATTCGTTGGCACATATGCCGCATCCCTTGCAGTGGTCGTAATCGAATGTGACTTCTTCCGTTTTGGGGTTCCAGAGAACGGTTCCATCAGGGCAATAGAGGTGGCACAGTAAACATCTAGTGCATTTTTCAGGATTTAACACCGGTTTGTGTGTTCTCCAATCTCCAGTGAGGTACTCTGTGCTTGGCTTCCAACATACCCCAGCGATTGGGAGTTCCTTCCAACCCTTCTTCTCCTCTGTCATCCTGATCTTGCCTCCTTATACGCCCTTCCCATTGCCTCAACGTTCTTCTCAGCGATTTTGAGTGGAAACCTCTCTTTTACTGCTTCCTCCATGCTTTCCAAAGCAACCATTCCTGTGGCACGCGCCACAGTTCCGAGTATAGCTGTGTTTGCGATGGGGCGTCCCAACGTTTCGACTGCGATATCTGTGGCGGGGATGGTCCAAACCTTCTGTCCAGGAGGATTCAATTGTTTCCGAAGTTCTGTAGGGCTTTCGCGTGTGTTCACGATGAGAATACCATCACTTTGGAGGCCCTCTGTCAATGGAACCGTCCTCAGTAGGGATGCGTCAAGGACGGCGACTACATTTGGCTTGTAGATCGCGCAGTGTAGGTTGATGGGCTTGTCGCTTATTCGGGTGTAGGCGCATACCGGAGCTCCCATGCGTTCTGGTCCAAATTCGGGGAATGATTGGATGTACTTCCCTTCCTTTACGGCTGCTCTCGCAAGTAGCTCGCTAGCGGTCCACGCGCCTTGGCCGCCTCTTCCGTGCCATCGGACTTCTTGAAGATATACCACGTGTCGCTTCTTCCTTCCTTCATTGACCGTGAAAACCGCCAAATAAAGGTTAGCTTTGACACACTGGTCTGGCCCCAGTCTCCGATATGAGCCAAACAAACTCCAAGCACGCTGCTTTCCACGCGAGTTCCTGAAATCTGAATGATTATCTTTTGATTAGTTATCGACATCACTTCATCGAAATGCTTTTCATTGCGTCTTTTCACTTATCTTATTTCCTCACTGAGGGCTTTCTGATGGTTAAAGAGCCTAAAAGTATGAAAGACCTACCGATAACGCCACTCTCTTCTCCTAGAGTTGCCAGTATGGGAAAGACGGGATTTTGGCGAACTTTTCGCCCAGTAATAGACAGGAAAAAGTGTACACGCTGCTTATTATGCTGGGTTTTTTGCCCAGAGGGATGCATCACACGGAGAGCAGATGACACTCCTGAAGTCAACTATGACTACTGCAAAGGGTGTGGAGTCTGCGCCAATGAGTGTCGCCTAGGGGCCGTAGAGATGGAGAGGGAGATGGTCTGATGGCTCAGATAGTCATTGACACGGGAAACCATGTCGCGGCCTATGCATGCAAGGCAGCCAGAGTTCAGGTGATTGCCGCTTATCCCATAACACCGCAGACTTCAATAGTTGAAAAAATCGCCGATTTTGTGGAAACGGGGAAAATGGACGCAAAGTACGTCAGAGTTGAATCCGAACACAGCGCCATGGCAGCATGTATAGGCGCTGCTGTGGGAGGAGTACGAGCCTTCACAGCGACATCTGCCCATGGGTTGGCGTTGATGCACGAGATGCTTCATTGGGCCGCCGCTGCCCGTGTTCCCATCGTCATGCCAGTGGTAAATCGTGCCATGGGTCCTCCGTGGAATATATGGGCAGACTTCAGCGATTCCCTGTCGCAACGAGATACAGGCTGGATCCAGTTCTACTGCGCAAGCAACCAAGAGGTCTTCGACACGATCATCCAAGCCTACAAGCTATGCGAGGACAAGCGTGTTCTGTTGCCAGCCATGATCTGTTTGGAGGCCTTCATTCTATCCCATACGTATATGCCAGTGAAAATTCCCGATCAAAAAGAGATTGACGAATTCCTACCGGCCTACGACCCTCCATGGCTATTGGATGTTGATAACCCACTGAGTCACGGGAACATAGTCTATCCGAACTGGTACATGGAGTTCCGACATTTCATGTACAAAGCCATGGAAAATGCTGGAAAGCTGATTCCAGAAATCGACAAGGAATACGGTAAAAGATTCGGTTTTCAACATGGAGGACATATAGAGCGATATCGGTGTGAAGACGCCGATTTAATATTGCTTGCTATGGGAACGATTGGTAGTGAGGCAAAGGCAACCGTTGATCGCCTTCGGAAACAGGGTTTGAAGGTAGGTGCAGCCAGAGTTCGTGTCTTTAGACCTTTTCCCAAAGAAGAGATTCGCAGCCTCGCAGAAGACGTTCGCATGTTCACAGTGATCGACCGTCAAGTCTCCTATGGTATGGAAGGACCTCTCTTCACAGAGGTGAAGGCATCACTTTACGGGAAGGAAGAAGCGCCCCTAATGAGGAATTTTATAGCTGGCATAGGCGGACGAGATGTGACCCACGTTGATATCGAGAAGATGGCCCGGAAATCGTTGAAGTCGTTTGAAGCCGGAAGGGTTGAGAAAGAGGTTGAATGGATCGGTTTGAGGAAGTGACAGATATGGTTACGTTAAAGGAGCTCCCAAAGGAGGAGTACTTCCTCCCAGGCAATGCCACATGCGCAGGATGCAGCGACTCAGTAGCGATAAGACTCGCCTTCAAAGCTTTAGGTCCACGAACCGTTTTTGTGGTTCCAGCCTGCTGCACGTCGGTGGTTCAGAGCCCTTTTCCTTTCACAGCATTTGCTGCGCCGTGTTTGAACATCGCCTTTGAAGCAGCGGCTGCAGCAGCCTCCGGGGTTGTTGCTGCGTATGAAAAAAGAGGTATCGATGACGTTACCGTGCTCGCTTGGGCTGGGGACGGGGGCACTGCAGATATAGGGATTCAAGCGTTGTCGGGTGCTGCTGAGCGTGGAACCAACTTCATCTATGTTATGTATGACAACGAAAGCTACATGAACACAGGCATACAGAGAAGCGGATCAACTCCTTATGGAGCCTGGACCACCACCACGCCAACTGGTAAAAGGCAGCACAAGAAGAATGTTCCCCTGATAATGGCGGCTCACGGGATTCCCTACGTTGCAACAGCGTGTGTGTCTTATCCCACGGACTTGGTCGCCAAGCTAAGGAAGGCCAAGGACATCAAGGGCACCAAATACGTCCAGATATTAGCACCTTGTCCGCCAGGATGGAGATTTCCCACCGATAAGACTATTGAGATGGGGCGATTAGCGGTTCGAACAGGTATGTGGGCTCTATTTGAAATCGAAAACGGAAAATTCAAGCTCAGCAATCCCAGCGCAGCGCTCGTCGATAAGACGAAGCGAAAACCCGTCGAAGAGTATCTAAACCTGCAAGGGCGTTTCAGAAACTTAACAGAAGAAGACATCATGATTATCCAAGGATGGATTGATGAGACATGGGAAAACTATAAGAAGCTACAGCTAGATGTATAGTCAGTTTCATAGCAAAAATTGTTGTCAATAAGAGGAAGAGACATGGCAAAAGAAAAGAAGGCAAAACCTAAAAAAGCTGAAAAACCTGAGAAAGCCCCTGAAAAGGAGAAACCAGCCAAAGAAGCAGCAAAGCGTGAGAACACCGTCCTCATCGGTAGAAAACCAGTGATGAATTATGTAGTTGCCTGCATCACGTTCTTCAATGCTGGCGAGAAACAAGTTGTAGTCAAGGCAAGAGGACGAGCTATCAGCAGAGCTGTGGACACCGTTGAATTGCTTCGCCGCGCGTTTGTCAAAGATTTGGAAGTAAAAGATATCGCCGTGGGCACCGAAGAAATCCGACAAGAAGAAGGCGGAATGAGAAACATTTCAACGATGGAAATAACCGTAACCAAAGCTGGGTCGAAGTAACTCGTAAGAGAATGTAGCTTAAGTTTTTCTGCGTTTGCTATTCGTTGTAGAAGCTTCCGTTATTGCTCCCTACGTCGAGGAGTGATAGTGTGAAGAGTTATAAGAATCTACTCTATTAAAGGGATATTTCCTCAGGTGAGATTTATGGCTCGTCATCCAAGGATTGTTGCTCGTCCGCCTGGTCCCAAAGCAAGAGAACTCGTCAAGAAAGATGAGACTCTACTGTCACCTTCTTACGTCCGTTTCTATCCCCTCGTTATCGAATCCGGGAAAGGCTGCGTGGTCAAAGATGTGGACGGCAACGAGTACATCGACTTGAACTCCGGGTTGGTATGCCTAAACGTGGGACACTGCCACCCGAAAGTTGTCAGCGCAGTAAAAACTCAAAGCGAGAAGTTCCTACACTACTCTAACACTGACTTCTACTACAGAGAGGTCGTGAACTTAGCAGAAAGATTATCTTCAATAACTCCTGGACGATTCGAGAAGAAAGTATACTTTGGGAATAGCGGAACCGAAGCGATAGAAGCCGCGGTCAAACTTTCGAAGTGGCACACTCGTAAGCACCGTTTTATAGCGTTTATCGGCGCTTTCCACGGCAGAACCTTGGGCGCATTATCTTTTACAGCGAGCAAACCCGTGCAAAGGCGATACTTCTTTCCGTTGCTTCCAGGAGTGATTCATGTACCGTATCCCTACTGTTATCGCTGTCCCTTCAAGCTGACATATCCCGACTGCGATTACTGGTGCGTGGACTACATCGAGGAGATGGTCCTACGAAAGTATGCGCCTCCAGAAGAAGTTGCAGGCATCCTCTTTGAGCCCATTCAGGGCGAAGGCGGATATGTGGTCCCGCCCCCAGGATACTTTCAACGGCTTAAAAAGGTGGCTGACCGAAATGGGTTGCTTCTGATAGATGATGAGATTCAAGCCGGAATGGGAAGAACTGGACGATGGTTCGCCATCGAACACTGGAAAGTCGAACCTGACATTATTTGTATAGCCAAAGCAATTGCTTCGGGGTTACCTTTGGGCGCCACTGTCACTCGAGCGCGCCTGATGGATTGGGAGGGCGGTACCCATGCAAGCACCTTCGGCGGAAATCCTGTGTCTTGCGCTGCAGCATCAGCGGTCATCCAAGTGATAGAAGGGGAGAAACTTCTTGAAAACGCAGCAAAACAAGGTGCCTACATCTTGAAGCGGCTGGGAGACCTAAGAGAAGAATGTGAGATAGTTGGCGACGTTCGCGGGAAGGGATTGATGATAGGGGCTGAAATCGTTGAAGACAAAAAATCCAAGAAGCCTGGGAGTGAAAAAGCAAAAGAAATAATGTTAAGATGCTGGAAACGCGGAGTCGCCGTAATCACCTGTGGTACTTCCACGGTTAGGATCGCCCCACCCTTGATAATCACCAGGGACCTCGTTGACGCCTGCTTAGAAATAATCGAAGATGTGACGAAAGAGGTTGAAAAAGAAACATAATCAAGGGTTCAGCTGGTAAGCTGGTTGGCAAACGCTCTGGAACTATGCCGGAGATTATGAGTAACAGTAAATCCTAGGATTTGCACTCCGCTCTACGTTAAAGCTTTCTCGGAGTAGGCTGGAATGTCAAGGAATCCATGGCCACTAATATTCATACAAATAACTTTCTCTTCACCTATCTTTTCGTTTCTTAACGCTTCATCAATGGTTGCGCGAACCGCATAACTAGATTCTGGGGCGATTAGCCATCCCTCGCACTGTAGGAAGATTTTTGCTGCTTCGAAAATTGCTTTTTCGTCTCTTGGGTATGCTGTTGCTTTTACGATTCCATGGTGTCGGAGCAAACTCACGATGGGAGCTGCCCCATGATATCGTAGACCGTCCGCTTTGATGGGAGGCATTTCTATCTCGTGCCCCAATGTGTACATCTTTAAGAGAGGAGTGTGCTCACCTACATCGGCGAAGTCGTAGTGGTACTTTCCTTTGACAAGATTTGGAGCAGCTACCGATTGCGCCGCAAGAAATTCGCATTGTCGTTTTTTCTGCAAAACTTCTCCAGCGAATGGAAGGGATATGCCTCCAAAGTTGGAGCCTCCTCCAAGACACGCCACGATCACGTCTGGCTTGTCGTCCACCAACTCAAACTGCTTGATCGTTTCGAGTCCGATTACGGATTGGTGCATTAGAACATGATTTAAGACTGATCCGAGGCAGTAGACGCTTCCCTCGTGCTCTTCTGTGTACTCTAGCCCCTCAGAGACAGCGATGCCAAGAGATCCTGGGTGTTTAGGATTTTTCGCGAGGACTTTGCGGCCGGTCTTGGTGTGTTCGCTTGGTGAGGCGTGAACGGTAGCTCCAAAGAGTTTCATGAGGGTTCTGCGATCAACCTTCCAGTCATAGACAGATCTAACCCAGAAGACGACGCAATCTAGATCCATTAATCGAGCGGCATAAGATAGGGCGGTTCCCCATTGGCCTGCCCCTGTTTCAGTGACTAGCGTATCCTTTCCTTCCTTGGTAGCGTAATAGGCTTGAGGAATGGCCGTGTTTGTCTTATGTGATCCCGTTGGCGACAGGTCTTCCCTCTTATAGTAGATTCTCGTTTTCTTCAGGCCAAGGCGTTTTTCAAGCCTCTTGGCACGATGTAGCGGTCTTGGTCTACCCGCTTGAATGTATAATTCTCTAATTTCTTCAGGGATTGGAATCCAACGTTGACTCGACGACTCTTGCTTCAAGCATTCGTTGACCATCGTTCTAGCTAGAAACTCTAGTCGAGAAGGGCCCTCTTCTGGTTCTTTGGGCGGAGGAAGCGGCTCGGGAAGGTCTGGCACGATGTTATACCATTTGGTCGGCAGTTCATCGACGGGAAGTGCTATTTGGTTTTGATCCGTTTCAGTCACCAGCGTGAGAAAGGGCATATATGAGGGAGGTCTTAAGATAAAATTTCCTCTGATCTCGGTCTTCTTCTTATGGCAGTGAACATACGTGAAGTTAATTCCAGCTGATCTCCAAAGCCTCTCCTTACGTACGCATTTTTAATTTCAATCGTGGTTCCCATAGTCAATCCTTTCGCTGTCTCTGCGAGTCTTCGCCAGGCAGAAACCCTAATTGTGCCCGTGTCATCTTTCAGATCGAAAGATACGACCACGGCCTTCTGGTCTTTCGAAGTGATAACTTCTCTCATTGTAGGAGTAGTTGCAACGACTCCCTCGACCGTAACTGGTCCGCCTTCGTCCTTTATCTCGGCTATTTTTGTTCTTTCTTCCTCATAGGGAGGAAGCGCGTCTGCCTCCGGCACCTGTGGATTTAAGATTAGGGCTCCCGAGTTTCCGACGTTGAGATTCAGTTTTCCGAATCGCTCCCGAACGTATGCTCGTTGGGCTAGGATGGCATCTCCCGGCTTGATCTCTCGGGAGAGGAATGCCCTATCGTCCCAAAGGTTAAGGCGGGCGAATCCAGTTTCGTCTTTGATCAATAGTGTCGACACGTGTCCCACCTCAGTTTCTGATCGTTTGAACTCTCTGGTATCGCTAATCTCTGTAACTCTAGCCAAAACATCTACATCACGCATGGTCGGTCTCAGTTCTTGTATCTTTGCAAATGTTGGGGGAAGAGCTTTTTCTGTCATGTCTACGGGTGGGATTTGGAGTTTCCCGCGGGAACCTACATGCAATTCCGGTTTTCCGTCCAGTCCCTCTCGTACGTATCCATGCAAAACGTTGACAACGTTGCCAAGCTTGACCTTACCAGCCTCAACAGAGCCTATTTTATCATTCCAGAGGACCACTCGTAATGTTCCACTCTCGTCCTTAATGACCAAGCGAGCGAACTTCCCTTCTGTCTGGTCTTGGCGGGTGAAGGTCTGAGGGGGATAGATGTCAACGACACGGCCGGTTACAGTTACGTCGTTTAAGCCGGAAACGAGGTCTCTGATCGAAACTTTGAGCTGAAGAGGCTTCTGTAAGAGTTCTACGCCCAGTTCCAGGGCAATGATGCGTGCAGCAGCTTCGGCAGTGAAGAATTCTTGTGATCTTTCCTTTTTCTTTTGGATCATTTGGAGGAGTTCTTCGCGGGTGAGATCCTGTCGATTGGATAGAATCTGTTCGACAACCTCTTCGAAACTCATTTCTGCTTCACTCAAAATCACCTGAGAGAGATGGTAATGCTTTATTAATGTTTATTTAAGCCTCGTCACCTTTTCTTGTAATCAAGGGATGTTGAAGAAGTGGCAATGGGATGAGTAGTCAATCACTCTTTTACATAGGAATTGCACTAATATTTGCAGGATTTGCTATAGTCTTCCTCGCTGCCGTCCTACTGTTTTTTGCTTCAACGAAGAGCGGAGGAAAAGTGCGGGGTGGAGGAGCGGTGATTATTGGCCCTTTCCCAATTATCTTTGGCACAGACAAGAAGTCGGTTACGCTGCTACTTGTCTTATCTATAGCCTCAATCGCGCTTTTGCTCTTCGTTATTGCTTTTTCTCATTATGCCTTTAGATGAGGGTGAAGCCTGAGTGCGATTTGAAGCATGTGTCATATGCGGTACGCGATCAGCAAGGTACGTCTGTCAAGAGTGTGGTCGTAGAATATGCGAAATCTGCTTTGACTCCCAAACGTGGATTTGCTCAGACTGTTACAAGAATCGTAAACCGCAGGCTCAAGGGTTAAAAAAACTTGAGTGGCCAACATCCCTTAAATTATTCTTCTTGGGCTTTTTCTTGATCCTAATGGGAACAGTGTTAATTGCGTTCGCAGCCGTTCTCTCTGGAGAAACCGCTGCAGTAGGCATTTATGTATGGCCGATTCCGGTAATCTTTGGTTGGCC
This sequence comes from uncultured Candidatus Bathyarchaeia archaeon, assembly GCA_964347855.1. Classification (GTDB taxonomy): domain Archaea; phylum Thermoproteota; class Bathyarchaeia; order Bathyarchaeales; family Bathyarchaeaceae; genus CAYGAE01. The sequence goes on along the minus strand of CAYGAE010000019.1, from coordinate 5,572 downwards.
TTACTCCATTTGGACAATGATACTCGCGGTGGCTCTGACAGTTTTGGGCATCGTTGTGCTTATTTTATGGCGAAAACGAGCAGTATGAGGAGCATTTGGTGAAGCTAGGAGGGTTTCTCTTCTTTGCTGTAGATCAGGTATAGAAAAGCCATGATCAGAGTGATGAAAGTCAGCACCGTTAGTAGGTAAATGAAAATGATAAAGTACTCTCCTGCAAGCACAGGGTTCTCCTCCACTCTTTATTCTGAGATGACGATGTATTTAAGATGTGACCTTTTTCCACTCCGCCGTTAGGGAGTTGTAAAGCTCATCATTTTCTTCAATTTCGTCATACTGCTTCAATGCGGCAGCAATCTTTTGTGCGATGAGGTGATAACATAGGTGCACTTCCCCGTCCATGACGCGGAAGTAGAAATCGTCGCACGAACAAAATTCAGCGGCAGGCATTATTAGGTAGTCGCGTTCTCTGCCGACTACTATCCAAACTGTTTTGTTGCTGGGTTTGAAAAGGTACTTTTTTACTCTTCGCTCTCTCAATGCTTCCCAGGCCTTTTTAAACCGTGAGCCAAAGGCTGTCGAAAGCTGGGTTAGGTGTTCACCGGTTATCCGTCCTTCAGCTTCGGTTCTTTTGCAGATGCTTTTGAGCATGCTGATTTCAGAAGGTTGGGGCATTTTCTTCTCCAGACTAATCGGTAATCAAAACGGATGTATCAGGGACCTATTAAAGTATAGGTCTCTGGCTGATGCTAGCCTTTAGCTGACAGCATGCGGTAGAAAGGAGAAAGGGCTGTTACTGTAGGGTTTACTCGATCTTTATCGATTCTCCGCGTGGTTTCTTCTTCTCCTTTACTCTAGGGATAGTAATCTCCAACACTCCGTTCTTGTACTTGGTCTTTGCATTCTTTGGGTTGATCTTCGTTGGCATTGCAACTTCTTTGAAGTATTTTCGTTTTGGAGTATCAACTGTAATAGTCAGCGAGTTCTCGCTTCCATGAAGCTTGATGTCTTCCTTCTCAACTCCGGGTAGTTCAGCCACGACTTCGATTTCGCCATTGGTGCTGATGACGTCGACTAGGGGTTCGCGCTCCTCCTTTACGTCGAGGCTTGGCCTTGTGTGTCCGAAGGCTTCGGGTCTCAGGGAGGGTTTGACATTTCCGAATTCCCGTATCTTAGGCTTCCGGTCTGGACCGATGGTCATGCTGTAACCGTAGACGAAGGGGCCCCACTCATGTATCGTGGAGCCGTCTGGAAGTTTCCGCTTACGAACTAGATCCTTCGGGATGCGGCCGGTGAATTCTTTGAACTCTTTTTCCATCATTTCCTCCATGTCTCTAACTATGTCTTCTATGTCTCCGAAGAGCCAGCTTCTAAAGAAGGGGGAACGGCGCATTCTCCTTCTAAACCATTCTGGAAAGTACTCCGATGACACGGGCATTCCATCTCCGCAACTTAACGAGAGAATCGAAATTCTATAAAGTTTTCTGTGAATTTTTCAGATGTTAGAAACGCCGCAGGTTTCTGAATAACCTATGTTCCTAACTAAAGCTTCTCAGCTGACCAATGGGCCCCAGAAAAGTTCCGTCTAAAAGGTAGATTTCTGCCTTTTCGATGTTAACGCTTCCCGAACGCAAAACAGGACCAATATAACGTCCAGCTCCCCTACCTTTGCCGAGGCTTTTCTTGTTGATCGCTTGGCCTCCGAGGAAATCGTTAAAGGAAGGCATTACGAAAAGTTTTGAAGCCCTCGGCTTCACGTTGAAACGGTTCTGCAACAGTTCTTCTGGGGCTCTGTCAGATTTCACGCCCAAACGCTTGAGCAAGGGCTTCGCCAATTCCAGGCTATTGCATTCCGCTTTCACCCAGACCTGTCTCCTAATCCGGAAGCCTATGGGGTCCCTAAACGCAACCACGGGGTGAACATGGGCAGTAACAAGACTATGGCATCCAAGAAGCTCTGGAGCGGGCCATGCGTGTCCATGGAAGAATCCGACATCTCCCAACGTGATTCCAGTGTGGGGCAGGATTCTTACGGTTTCGGGTAGAAGGGGTTCAAGGGTCCCATCATGATTTCCAGGGACTATCCGTACGTCGGGCACTTCTTTCTGTATTGCCTCAAAAAACGTTGGGACGTCGCGCCATTCTTCGATTTCCGCTCCGGCGACTGTGTGTTTTACGTCGCCGAGGAAGAGGATTTCGGTAGGTTTGCTTTTTTTGATGAGGCGTAGCATCTTGGCTAGTATCTTTGGGGTCTGGGAGGGAACGTGGACTCCTCTTTGGGTAAGTGTTGCTTCCCAGCCTATGTGTAGGTCTGCAACTACTAGGACACGTTTGGCGTCTTTTCTCAAGAGTAGTGCTGGGAACGGTCTTACGGGCTTCAAGGACTGCAAAGTGTGAGCGTGCTCCTAACAAGGAATATTGAAGGTTCGTGAGTTAAAAACCAGTGCGCTTGTGCCTTTTGGAAGAGCCACTCATCGCCTAGATTGAGCCTAGGGACTTTCTAATCGTTTTGCGTAGAGTTTTGTTTCCAACTGCGAGAAAGGAGACTCGTTGAGTAGGAGCTAGGGGAACGTTGAGCTCCTCTCCTTCTGGCGTGACCATGGTGCCTCCTGCCTCGCGGAGTATGAGATAGGCGGCGGCAACATCAGTGATGCGTAGTTTGCCTCGTAGGTCGATGAATGCGTCGGTTGTGCCGTCTGCGACGTAACAGATTTCAAGGGCGTTGGCTCCTAGGTGTCTCAGGTGCTTAGTCCTCTCTATTACTGTCGCTAGGCGTTTGACGATTGCAGTGGTCTTTAGGGCTTTAAGGTCGATGCCTATGACTGCCTTCTCTAAGGATGATGTTGAAGAAGGCTTTATTACGCTTCCATTTTTGAGGGCCCCTTTTTCTCGACTGGCGGTGTAGGTTACGTCGTGGAAGAGGTCGGACACAAGGGCTGTCTCTACGTCTTGAAGGAAGGGGGTTCTTGAGACTGCAATGGAGGTGGCCATGAAGGGGATTCCTCGTATGGCGTTTGTTGTGCCGTCTATGGGGTCCGTTGTTAGGTAGTACTCGTGGGGTGGGTTGCCGATTTTCTTGGTTCCGGTCTCTTCGCTGATGAGGATGCATGAGGCCTTGTCTTCTTCGAGGGTTTCGATTAGGGCTTTCTCTGCGATGAGGTCGATCTTTTTCGTGATGTCTCCGCCTGCGCCTCTTCCGAAGCTTAGGTTTGCGTTTGGGGTGTTGAAGAAGGGGAGGGCTTCTTTTCTTATTCGTTGGGCGCACTTGTTTATGGTTGGTAGCCAGTCCATTGGGGTTCTGCCTCGTTATTGACGTTGCTGTTGTGTGCTTTTAAACGTAGGTGCGCGCGCAAAAACTCTAAAGATATGTCCGATTATAGAGTAAAGGGAGATTGATGGGGAAGAGCATGGCAAAGTGGTGGGACCGAAGATGGCGTTTAGTGATAGCTGCAATGCTATTACCCATTTTGCTTGTTCCCACTATCAGCCTATTCTTGTTTCCTGAGACACCATTAACCGTGTCTCTTTTGTATGGTGCGGGCGCTTCTTTGTTTGTTCTTTTGGCATTCCGTATCCTGCAACATATAGAGTGGTGGGGGCTAAGAGTTGTCATTCTTGTGGTGGTGGTTGGGGCTTTGCTCGGTTTATTATGGGGATTTGGGTTCAGGATATGGAGGTATTGAATCAATAAGAGAGACGGGGTTGTTGGCGCGGGCAACTCATTTGCATCTATCATAAACCACGGTTTGGTTGAATGGATCTATAACGGTCTCAAACCAGTGTCCAAGGTATAACGCGGAAGCATACGCCCAAGCAAACTCTACCGTCCAAATCCCGTTTTCATCTGTGCGTGCGGATTTAAGTTCGCTTAGCTTGTTTTGCCCCATGGTAACGTTAAATACTTTAGTGGCAACCTTTATTGCTTCGTCGAGGTTCATGCCATCTGTCAGGTTAACATCTACAGTTACAGTAAATGTCTGGTTTGGATAACCAGATCTTGCCCACGCACATGTGAAATTGGCAAACTGAAAAGACGAGTTGCCAGATAGGTCGCCCGCAGATGGCTTCTGACCATATAAGGAAAAGCCTGCCAGAAAGGAGACAATAATTACCGCTATTAACGTCACAAAGGCTATGAAACCAATCTTACCTCTGTACCAGACCTGCGACTGTCCATTATTTGTAGCTCTCTTACTGTTCAATAAAACGTCAGCTCCATCCCTAAAATATCCAATTGCAGTTTGCTATTCTTATTTCTAATTCTTAGAACACTCTGTTCTATAATTTGGAACATATACGCGCGCGCAGTTACCAGTCTATCAGAAAATTGATAACTGTATCGTTAAAGGGGTCACCAAAATAGTTGGAGGCATATTTTGTTCTGTCCCAGTATGGTTGTCCAATTGTTACCGTTACTATTGCATCTTCTTGTGGTTCAATGAATGTTAACCCGCAATCTGTAGTGTTGAAGCAGTTTAATGCGTGGCTCAGGTCTGGAAAGAATACCAGGACGTATCCACATTTGTAGCCGGCTTCAAGAGCGTTGCTTTTGAAATCTTCGGCGAAATTCGCGCAGGTGTATTTCGCTTCTCTGTACACATTCTTATCAGTCTGATCCGACTCGATGAATCGCAGAGCTTCTTGATAGGTTGGATTTACCAATTCTCTTCTATCAAGGTAACAGCTTGTATTGGTTGTGATTATGATCGAGAGGATTAAGATTGTGCAAAACGCAGTGATAGGAGATACAAGCCTTCTGGGGCTTGGTAGTTCTCTCTCGGTGGCTTTTCTTTTGTTGTGCCAATGTCCCAGAGCATGTTGGCATTCATGCTTTGTTGAAGGCACATGCTCCGAACAAAATGCTCTCTGACAATAACAACATCCAAATGGAAAGAGAACGTCTCTGCCACAGTGTTCACATTTTGACATTTTGTGCTAGTCAGTTAGTTTATTCACTCGCATGCATTTTTAGTTTACGTCTAACTAGGCCACGCACCCGTACACAGAAGACCAGGCGTGCCACCAATCATTCAACATTTGACCTAGTCTGCTGGGTGGCTTAGATGATTTTTCTTCCTCTGATGTTGAAGCGAGATGGACTGTAGAGCATCCTCGAGGTTGAGTAGTACTGCTTTTCGCGAATCCCCAAGGCGATTTCAACGAGTTCAGTTATCGTCTTGTACGCAAACTCCTGCGTTGGACTTCCCCACCGTATCCCCATACAAGCCGGGTCAACGTAGAGGAACAACCTTCTGTCCCCATATTTGTAAGAGGCCTCGTTTGGTCTCCCGTATTTTGGGCGTCCCAGAACTTTGAATGGCCAGAGCTTACAAGCCTTCGGCTTCATGTGTTGCAGTCCGCAGAGCCACATGCCATACGGCTTGTATAAGAAAACGCATGTGCCATCACTTCTCTTCTTTAGATAGAGTTTGTCTAGACCAGGCTCAGTAACGCCAACCCCGTAAGCCTTTACGATCTTCATCCACTCGTTGAACCCAACGGTGACATGAAAACCTCTACAACACATACCACATGCCGTACAGTTCCACGAAGCAACGTATCTCCATGGAAGAGG
>CAYGAE010000018.1:0-20523 GCA_964347855.1 uncultured Candidatus Bathyarchaeia archaeon | reverse complement strand
CGAAAAGGTTTTTAGTTGCATCTCCACAACAAGACAAGCAAAACAGGTTTCTAAACGAGAGGTGATATATTGTCTATATTTGCAGCACCCGGAGCATATGACCGGGCGATTACCGTGTTCTCCCCAGATGGGCGCCTATTCCAAGTTGAATACGCCCTTGAAACTGTGAACCGTGGGTATACCATACTGGGGTTGACCTGCTCTGAAGGCGTGGTCCTCGGAGCCGAGGAAAAAGTCGAAACAAAACTGCAGGATCCCGATTTTACCCTGAAACTGTACGAGATCGATCAGCACCTGGGCGCGGCAATAGTCGGCTTGTCATCCGACGCCCGCATTCTCATCGACCAGGCGAGAATTTATTCGCAAAGCAACCGGCTGATGTACGACGAACCCATCGACGTTGAGATCGTCACCAAACGCATCGGCGACGTAAAACAACTCTACACGCAACACGCAGGAGTAAGACCCTTCGGAGTGTCAATAATCTTCGGCGGCGTCGACCCAAAGGGCAACAAGCTATTCGTAACCCACCCCAGCGGCTCCTACGGAAGCTACAAGGCGGTCGCAGTAGGCATCGGCCGAGAAACCGTCGAGAACCTTCTCAAAAAGGAATACCGCGAGGACATGAAACTCAACGATACGATAAAACTGGCCATCAAGTGCCTCACCAGTTCTCTTGAAGCAAGGGGAGAAGCGCCGAGAGTAAAAATCTCAGTGATACCCTCTGCAACAAAAACCCTCCAAATGCTGACAGACAAAGAAATCGAGACATATCAAAAGGGGTCCTGAGGGCAGTGAAGCCCAATGAGCGAACGCTACACAATTGCCCGCCTCACCCGTGAAGGAGACCACTTCGAGATTCTGGTCAAGCCTCAACAGGCCCTCTCGTACCGGCTTGGAAAAACCATGCCAATCACTCAGATACTAGCCGCCGAAACCGTTTTCACCGATGCCAATAAGGGGTTAAAGCCTTCAGATGACACCCTCCAAAAATCCTTTGGAACCACAGACCCGGTAGAAATCGCCAGCATCATCCTCAAGAAAGGGACACTGCAGCTAACCACAGACCAGCGAAAACAGTTGACTGAGGACAAACGAAAACAACTCATCTCGTTCATCTCTCGCCAATGCGTAGATCCACGAACGAACCTGCCTCATCCTCCCATACGCATAGAAGGGGCCATGGAACAGATCCACTACTCCATCGACCCCTTCAAAGACACGGAAGACCAAGCCAAAGAGATCATCAAGCTGCTGCGTCCCATCTTACCCCTCAAAATGGAGCAGATCTCCGTGGCCATTCGCATACCTCCAGAATACGCAAGCAAAGTGTACGGAACTGTCAAAGGCTTCGGCACAATAACGCATGAAGAATGGCGCGCGGATGGATCATGGTCTGCCGTCGTACAGATGCCAGCGGGACTGTATGGTCCATTTCTGGAAAAACTCGGAGAAATGACACGAGGTAATCTTGAAGCAAAACTGCGTGAATAAATCTTAACCATGAGGTGACGAATTTGCCAGTCTTCTATGAAAAGAAAGAACTCGTAACACCGGGTGATCTGCTCGCCGAGGGCAATTACGTAACCGGCGACAACACCTACAAAGAAGGTGACAAAATCTACGCGACAAGAGTTGGACTCGTCGACTACGATGTTCGAAAAGTCTACGTTGTCGCCTTGAAAGCCTTCTACCTTCCCAGCATTGCCGATGTAGTAATCGGAAAAGTAACCGAGGTCGGCACTGGCGGCTGGCTAGTGGACATTAACGCGCCGTATCCCGCAATGCTCCGAGCCGCAGATGTCCTCGACCGCCAATTTCGACGGAGACGGACCGATCTTCCCTCCCTATTCGATGTGGGCGATCTTATCATTGCCAAGATAGTTGCTTGCGACCGAACACGCGATCCCCTTCTGACCGTTCGTGAACCAGGGCTCGGAAAGATTATGCGGGGGCAACTTGTGGAAATCACGCCTACAAAGATTCCTCGAGTGATTGGGAGGAAAGGATCGATGGTGAGTATGATCAAACAGGAAACGGGATGCCAAATCACCATCGGTCAAAACGGCTTAATTCTCATCAACGGTAAAACTCCGGAAGATGAGCAACTCGCCATTGTAGCGATTCGCAAAGTTGAAGCAGAATCCCATACCAGTGGATTAACCGACCGCGTAACTGAGATGATTAGAAAAGAAAAGGAGAGTGGTAAACATATCCAAGAAAAAACCCAAAAAACCAGTCAAAAAGAATGATACTCGAGTTGATGGAAGAAAACTGAACGAATTAAGACCAGTAAAGATGGAGGTCGGCGTCCTAGCCAACGCTGACGGTTCCGCATACTTTGAGCAAGGCAAAAACAAGATCCTCGCCGCAGTCTATGGACCAAAAGAGGTGCACCCAAAACATCTCGCCCAACCAGATCGAGCCATAATTCGCTGCCGCTATCACATGGCACCGTTCTCGGTCGACGAAAGAAAATCGCCTGCACCGTCAAGAAGAGAAGTAGAACTGTCCAAGGTAATTCGCGAAGCCCTTGAACCATCCGTCTTCCTTGAATACTACCCAAGAACCTCCGTTGACGTCTTCACCGAAGTACTCCAAGCAGACGGCGGAACACGATGTGCCAGCATCACCGCGGCCTCCCTCGCCCTAGCAGATGCCGGAATCCCTATGCGCGATTTGGTCGCAGCGTGCGCGGCTGGGAAAGTGGACGGCCGTTTAGTGCTTGATCTGATCGACGTTGAAGATAAGGGCGGTGAAGCAGACGTACCGTTGGCCCTGATGCCCCATCTTAACGCCATAACCCTACTTCAAATGGATGGAAGCCTCACCCTAGACGAATTCGAGCAGGTGGTCAACCTTGCTTCAGAAGGATGCAAACAACTATACGCGCTTCAGAAGGAAGCCCTAAAGGAGAAGTATGTCACTGCGAAAGAAGAGGACGAGGTGCAAGACTAATGCCATCACCAATAGTTGTCCGTGTCAAGCAAAAACGAATCGCCCAATTAGTCTCCAGCGGAAAGAGACTGGATGGAAGAGGATTAACCGATTACCGTGAAGCTCAACTAGAGGTGGGCGTCATTGAACGCGCCGAAGGATCTGCCCGTGTACGCTTAGGCAAAACCGAAGTGATGGTTGGAATAAAGATCGAAGTTGGCGCCCCTTTCCCTGACGTACCGAACGAAGGCGTCCTCACAGTCAACGTAGAGCTCGTACCCCTAGCGTCCCCAACTTTCGAACCGGGGCCCCCTAATGAAAACGCAATAGAACTCGCGCGAGTGGTTGACAGAGGCATACGAGAGTCCAAAGCAATTGTACTGGAAAAGTTGTGCGCAGTGCCTGGGAAGAAAGTCTTCATAGTCTTTGTGGACGTTTACGTTCTGAACCACGATGGAAATCTCATAGACGCCTCTGCCATGGCAGCACTCGCCGCCTTACTCAACACGAAGATGCCCAAATACGAAGTGAAAGACGGCGAAATCAAGACGAAACCCGGTTACACCCAACTTCCCATGAGAAATCATCCAATTGCCGTCACCTTCGCAAAAATAGGTGACACACTCATAGCGGACCCCTGGCTAGAGGAAGAAGAAATCATGGACGCACGGCTCACCATGACCATCGACAAAGACGGAAAGATCTGCGCCATACAAAAAGGATGCTGCGGCTACTTCACCAAAGATCGAATTCTAGAAGCCGCAAAGATCGCCCAAGAAAAATCTAACGAACTGCGAAAGCTGGTAGTGAAAGACTGATGGGCCGAAGGCGAACAAAGAAGGTTGGAATGACAAGAGGCCTTGGAGTTCGTTACGGCGGAACCGTGAGGAAACGATACACTAAGATACTTACAGAAATGAAGAAACCTCACAAATGCCCTCAATGCGCCTCGGAATCAGTTCGAAGAAAAAGCGTAGGCGTTTGGAACTGCCGAAAATGCGGTCTCACCTTTGCAGGTGGTGCTTATACGCCCACCACAAAACTTGGGATCGTAGCTAAACGCGCGGTCAAGGGGACACCCTCACCAGAAGCTCCGACAGAAGACTGAAACCCAAAAAAAGGGGCAATTGGCGGGAAGACAGGCGCTGTCTAAGTCAGCTTAATGCCATAGAACATTGTGACAAACCCGTATACGTTTGCCCTCGCTGGGTCTGCCACTTTCGAAGCTGAAACTCGTTCATCTGTGCGTCTCATGCCAAGTTCCCCAATCGACTATTCATCTTATATCTTAATACATAATAAGTATTTCGCGTATCAGCAGACAACGCAATGAGGAATACAGCAAAACTTTCAGACAAGTGGTATAATGAGCGATGTCCGAAGAGGACTATTGAAATAGTTCTCAGCATTAATAAAATGCAAGGTGGGCACATGAAATGAGAGCTGAGGCTGTTATCACCCTACGTTTTTCTTCTCCAAGACTACTGAATGTTACGCTCAAGGCGTTGAAACCCGAAACGCGCCGGGCACTTTCTCCTAGAAGTCAGGTGCAGATCTATGGCAAAGGGAAAAATCTAACACTCATTTTCAAAGCCAGAGACACTTCTTCTCTAAGAGCTGCTGTAAACTCCTATCTCCGTTGGATGCTTTTAACGACGACTGTCGTAGAGTCAGTTACTCTTGTAGATTCTCGAGCTTAGGGTCAAACTCTGACTTCGTTATTGAGTAAGACCGGTCAAGAGTCCGCTTGCGATTTACGTTGGTGGCCTCAGTACTCGTTTCGGTCTTTCCTCCGCTTTTTCTAGTCTTTTCATACGCTCAGCGTCTTTCACTTTCGCCAATGGTATGAGCTCATTTAACTTCTTGGCAAGTCTTTCGGATTCACTAGCCTCTAGCGGGATGATGATGTCTCTTCGTAGTGGAATCGATATTTTTAGTCGACCCTTATCATCATGTTCCACAGATTCTATTTCGTACAACGCAATGTCTAACGGGATCAGGGTTTGGAATAGGATACCCAAACTTTCTCTAAGGATTGGATGGGCCTCAACCACGTCTTCAAGCTCCTTCTTGGCTCCTTCCTTTAAGTCCACCTCAAGTGTGTCTTCGTGAAGCTTGACGACAAAGTGAGGCTTATCGATTTTTAAAATTGGTTTCTCCGTCATCTGTACCACTTACCACCTCTATATGAGATCGACAAAGTAAAAGTTTCCCCTGCGCCCCTTCTTTACCATCGTTGCGCGCACAAGGTTTTTGTGGATCCATTACAAATTCCCCGTCTACAGAAAATGCTTATTTAAAGCAAGGGTATAATGCAAACAGAGTTTGGAGACTATAGTTGAGGAATTAAAATGAGCGAGGAGATTTCGAAGCTTCCGCCACAGGTTCAACAGCGGTTGCTCAGGCTTCAGCAGCTACAACAGACTCTGCAAACGGTCTTGACACAGAAGCAACAGCTTGAACTCGAACTGAACGAAGTGGAGCAAGCGTTGAGTGAACTGGAGAAACTCACCGACTCTGCGGTAATCTACAAGTCCATTGGCTCGCTTCTAGTAAAGTCGAAGAGAACGAAAGTCACGACTGACCTAAACGAGCGGAAAGATCTGCTGGGCATGCGAATCAACGTGTTGGGCAAGCAGGAAGAGCGACTGCGGAGTCAAGTGAAAGATTTGCAGACGAAGCTCCAACGGGATCTGCGTCCGATTTCACCTCCTCCTTCTTAGGTGACGAGTTTTTGGCAGAACTCGGGATCCCTGAGCTCTCATCTGAGCAGATGAAAGAGTTGTGTGAGGTCGCCGAGAAAGCTGCACGGAATCACGTCTTGTCAAAGGTATCCTCAGGCAAGATTTCTGCCCTCAACATAACTATAGACACCCAAGGAACGAAGCCCCTCAACGTGAACGTTGACGTAGAAATTACCTTGTCAACGAGCATGGAAAACTACGATGTCAAAGAACTAACAGTCGAAGCTACGAAGAAAGCCTTTGCATCTATTGAAACATACTTGCAGGGACTGAAATGCAAGCAGGGAAAATAATATCCCTAATAGACAAGTTCGACGCAAAGCTGGCTGTTCTACTATGTCACCATAACGCCGATCCTGACGCCTTGTGCGCTGCGTTTGCGTTTTCCCAACTTCTGGAACGTCTCAGACCCACACTGACTACAGAGATTGGGGCTGTTCAAGGGCCTAGCAGACTTTCAAAGTTCATGTTGAAGTCGCTACCTTTGAAGCTAGTGGAGCAACCGCGTATTGAGGAAGCAGATATCATTGTATTATTGGATACAAACACCATCCAGCAGTTGGATGAATGGAGTGGTCGTGTTTTGGCTTCCAATTCTCCTCTTGTATTTGTTGACCATCACGCTAGTCATCCTGAGACAGAACGACTTGCAACAATCTCTATAGCCGATGAAGAAGCCTCGTCCACCTGCGAAATCATTTATCGTTTTTTCAAAGAAACCAAGGTCGAACTGACAAAGACTGAAGCCATAGCACTGTTTCTCGGAATAGCGTTTGACACCAGACATTTCATTCTCGCCAGCTCAACCACGCTCAAGACCATCGCTGACCTCGTCGACGCCGGAGTGAACGCCAAAGAAACCCTCTCTCTCCTCTCATTGCCAATGGAACATCCAGAACGCATCGCACGCCTCAAGGCAAGTCGACGGGCAAAGCTTACGAAGATCGGCGACTGGCTAGTCGCCTTTTCTCACGTAGGCGCCTATCAGGCATCGGCTGCAAGAGCGCTGGTTGCATTAGGGGCCCACGTAGCCGTTGTTGTGAGTCAGAGAGAGAATAAGCTTCAAGTCAGCTTAAGAGCATGCTTAGATTTTCATAGAAAAACGGGAATACACCTGGGTCGAGATATAGCAAACCCTCTAGGGGAATATCTACAGGGCATGGGAGGAGGGCACGCTGTTTCCGCAGGGGCCAACGGCGTCGGAGACGTAGAAGCCAGCCTGAAACATTGTGAAAGACTGCTGAAAGAAAGACTAACATGACTCTTTTCTAAGTAGCTACTCTTTTATGAGAGGATGCTTTGCACTAGAAATGGCGGACTAGGCATTGGCTATCATCGAGGCACAGGGACTAGCATATACTTATCCTGGTGGGAGGAGACCCGCGCTTGCAGAGGTGTTCATGCGGATAAAGAGCGGAGAGTTTGTGATCCTTACAGGACCCAGTGGCTGCGGAAAAACAAGCTTATGCAGGTGCCTCAACGGTCTAATCCCCCATTTCTACGGCGGAAAACTTGAAGGAGAAGCCGTAGTCGCTAACCTGAAGGTGGACCAGAGCTCAATCCATGAACTCGCCCAACATGTAGGACTCGTTTTTCAGAATCCAGAAAACCAGCTGTTCGCACTATCAGTTGAGAAAGACGTTGCCTTCGGGCTTGAAAACCTTGGGATGCCCAGAGACGAGATTAGAAAACGAGTGGACTGGGCTCTCCGAATGACTGGTATAGAAGAGCTTCAGGAGAGACCGCCGCACGAACTTTCTGGGGGACAGCAGCAAAGGGTTGCCATCGCTTCCGTACTTGCAATGCAGCCCGATGTGATGGTCCTAGACGAGCCCACCTCTTTCCTTGATCCCGTAGGTGCCCAAAAAATCTTCGACGTTATCCATCAGTTGAACAAAGAGCTAGGCATCACGGTCATCCTTGTGGAACACCGTTTGGATTTGGCCGCAAGGTATGCTAACCACGTTATCGTCATGAATGAAGGAAAGATTGTGTTGGACGGTGCGCCTAGAGAAGTCTTGCCCTCTGAAGAAGCACGGTTGATAGGTGTCGGGATACCAAGAGCAACAAGGCTCTACCAGCTTTTGGCAGAAAACGGATTGCATCTCAACGAGATTCCGGTGACTTCCCAAGAGGCTTCTCGACTTCTACAGGAGGCTATAACTCATGATCGAAGTTAAAGATGTGCACTTCACGTATCCAAGCGGTGTAGAAGCCTTAAAGGGCGTCTCCCTCACAATTCATGACGGCGACTTCATCGCTATAATGGGTCAAAACGGGGCAGGTAAGACTACACTTGTTAAACATATCAACGGGTTGTTGAAGCCCACAAAGGGCGAGGTTATCGTCGACGAAGTCCACACCAAGAAGACCAGTGTAGCAAAACTAGCCAGAACGGTAGGCTTCGTCTTCCAAAATCCCGATCATCAGCTTTTCTGCGAAACAGTGGAGGAAGAAGTAGCCTTTGCCCTCAAAAACTTCGGGTTCAAAGAAGGAGCCACGAAGAAGAGGGTGAGTTGGGCCCTCAATCTTTTGGGTTTAGCCGAATATCGCCAAACTTCGCCATTCATGCTGAGCGGTGGAGAGCGGAAACGGGTTGCCTTGGCGTCAGTCCTTGCTTGGGATCCCAAGTTTGTTATCCTTGATGAACCGACGATTGGGCAGGATCATCAACAGAAGGAGAAACTGCGGCAGTTCATTGTTCAACTAAACGCTCAGAAGAAGACCGTGATCATAGTTACCCATGACGTCGAGTTCGTTGCCGAATGCAACCCTCGCGTTGTGTTAATGGCGGATGGAAAAATCGTGGCTGATGGCGATGCTCAGAAGGTCCTCACAAACCAAGATCTTGTTACTAAAGCTTCCATAGTGCCTCCTCAGATAGCTCAAATCTTTCTAGGACTCGCAGATTTGGGGCTGCCAACAGACGTGATTGATGTTCACGAGGCTAGAAAGATTCTTATCAATCTTCTGGAGGCTAAGTCATGAGCATCCTCGAAGGCTTCAGGTTTAGAAAAGTTACGTCACCGATCCACAGATTAGATCCACGAGTCAAATTCTTCTACGTGTGCATTCTGTTCGCGATAGCCATCATGTTCATCCAACTGCTGCCTCTCATCTTTCTGTTTCTCATTCAGTTTCCTTTCGTGTTTATGGCCGGCGTTCAACGACAGTGGATAAGATCTATGAAGGGCGCCTCGCTGCTGGCGGTCATCATCTTCGCTACAAACTTTGTCACCAGATATGTGTACGGCGGCTACGTGTGGTCTACGTCTCTTCTTGAAGAGTCCATTGCAATGACTTTTCGTTTTGTAGTGCTCGTCACATCTTTTTCTATGTTCTTTTTGACGACCTCGCCAGATCATCTCGGCTTGGCTCTAGAGCAGAGCCACGTGCCGTATGAGTTCTGCTTCGCCTTCACCACCGCAGTTCGGTTTGTTCCAGTCTTGGCTGAAGAGGCACAAACAATAATGGATGCCCAGAAGGCTCGGGGACTGGAGCTTGAGCGTGGAAACTTCATGAAACGGATAAGAAACTACATTCCCATTCTCATTCCACTCATCGTAAGTGCCATCCGTAGGAGCCTAGAACTCGCAGAGGCAATGGAGTCTCGAGCGTGGGGAGCCACTGAAAAACGTACCAACCTCTACGTGTTAAAGATGAAAAAGGCGGACTACGGGTTGATCGCCATCTCGATTCTCATGCTGGTCTTCGCCGTGTATGTCCGGCTCTCCTTACCAATTCCTTCACTCACCACGCTGCTGCGTGTTCTATTGTGACGTGAGAGTTATATGGCTGCGCGCGCGCCTTATTTAGTCGCTGAGACTATTCCTTCTTGATTCTAGATGTTCACTGAAGTAGAAGCAGCTTACGAGCGAATAAAACAAATTGTCAATCCAACTCCTGTAATGACCTCCTCAACTCTCAATGAGATCACCAGTAGTGAGGTATTCATAAAGTGCGAAAATTTCCAGAAAACTGGGTCCTTCAAATTCAGAGGAGCCCTTAATGCTTTATCGCAATTGTCTCCAAGCCAAAAGGAGAAAGGAGTAATAACACACTCCTCTGGAAACCATGCACAAGCCCTTGCTCTAGCAGGCAAACTCCTAGGAATCAAGACCGTGATCGTCATGCCTGACAACGCTTCTTCGGTGAAGGTAGCCGCGACGAAAGGTTACGGAGCTGAAATTATTGCCTGTGGTTCTCGTCCAGCTGATAGGGAGAACGCTGTTGAACCGCTCATCAAACGAACCGGCTACACCCTTGTACATCCGTCTAATGACCTCGAAATAATCGCTGGAGCTGGAACGGTTGTGTACGAACTAATCAAAGAAGTCGGCGACCTCGATTACGTCTTCAGCCCAGTCGGTGGAGGAGGCTTACTAAGCGGAACCGCAATTGCAGCTAAAGGCTTGCTCTCATCATCCAAGATCATAGGTGTTGAGCCAAAAAACGCAGACGACGCCTTTCAGTCAATCAAAGCAGGAAAAATCATCCGTGTGAAGAACCCAACTACCATAGCAGACGGATTAAGGACGTCTCTTGGGAGCAACACTTTCCGAGTAATAAGAGAGAAGGTAGATGAAATAATAACTGTTTCAGAGAAGGAGATCGTGGACGCCATGCAGTTCCTCTGGGAGAGAATGAAACTCGTGGTTGAACCTTCAGGAGCAGTTTCACTAGCAGGAGTATTATCAAAGCAAATAGACTTGCGATCTGAGCGCGTAGGGATAATAATTAGTGGAGGAAATATCGACCTAACAGACTTCTTTGCCAAGATTCGACAGGGAATAAAACCCTCGAAGTAGACGTGGGCATTGTTATTTTTTCTTGCTCCGACATCTTAGGTCTGGGTTCCTCCACTAATGCATGCACACATATGCGCCCGGATTTTTCACCTCTTTTGCCTGCAATTGACATCGAATATGTAGTCTGACTTCACAAATGATAATTAGCGTAGAGTTCCGTACAAGATTAAAAGGGGGTAACCATTGTCGGAAACGACTACTGTTCCAGAAAGAATAGTTGAAAGAAGGATTATTGTTTTTAAGTCTCACCTTGACCTCAACGCGATAAGAAGCACCGCAGAGAAAATGAAGACTGACCTGTTCACCAAGTTTATGTTTCTGAAACGCAAGCCTAACGAAATACGCATTACTTCACTTGAGAAACACTACGAACCCTACATCGTTGTTGACGCGGAATATGCTATCGACTATTCCAGCGCGTGGTTTCATACCATTAAAGTCGACGAGACGATGCAAGAAGTTACCCTTTTTGGCAAAACGTTGAGGCCTGAACCTTCTAAAGATCGGCTGGAAATGCCCCACAAAGTCGTTAAACTCACGGGTGAGGCGCGTTTTCATTATGCAAACAAAGTACACATAATCTTCGACAAGTGGTGGCGTGAAGTCGGGCTTGAGCAACTGCCCTATGTCCCATTTGAAGAGCAACCAGACAAGATTCTGAGGACGTTTGGCAAGAAGTTTGGCAATGTCGACGTCCCTGAGGAAAAAGAAATTGAGATTCTTAGATCCTGGATTGTCCAACGACCCGTGGATATCACGGATGTTCACAAAGAGCTGTTTACAGTCTCTGAACGTGTTCTCATCTACAAGCCAATGTACAAAATCACGTTTCAGAATATCGAAACAGGTGAGAACGCGATGATTACAATCGATGCAGTCACCGGCCAGATTCATAAGGAATCGGTTTGATCCAAATTACTACATGACACGTGCTAAGTCTTCGCGCGTAACAAAGCTGCTCCAAAACTCGCCCGCGCATATGTTC
Source organism: uncultured Candidatus Bathyarchaeia archaeon (assembly GCA_964347855.1). Lineage (GTDB taxonomy): Archaea > Thermoproteota > Bathyarchaeia > Bathyarchaeales > Bathyarchaeaceae > CAYGAE01. Next base: position 9,049 of record CAYGAE010000018.1, on the reverse strand, counting down.
CTAGGAAAAGTCGCAGTTTCCACTGAAAGCGCTTGAAAATAGGTTCGAGGCGAATTAAGGACAGACGGAAGAAGAGTCATCAGGGAGGCATCTGTTGTGACGGGTGAGAGTCAGACATGCGCTAAGGGTTGTGTGATGAATCTTGATCGTCTGTAGAGGAGGAACAGAAATCCGGCGAGGCCTGCGAAAACCAGTGTCGTACCTCCAAAGAGGTACATCATGTTTGTGGTATTTTCGTTGGTCGTCAGTTGGTCCTCTAGCTGTTGCTGATATTCCTCTGATTGTTGTTTATATGGTGATTCTATGTAGAGTGTCGGTTGGTAGGTTGGATGATCTGACCAGACCCAATTCCGCTCTGACGGCCCCCATAGTTCGGTTACAGCTTTTACATAGAAGCTTGTGTAACCTGGTGCGATGTTGGTGGGTAGGCTGAAGGGAATGTGAAAACTGCTTGAAGTTCCTTGTTCGATTTCGACGGGCAAAGTCGCATCGGTATAGAACTTCTGCACGTAGACGTTTCCGTCAATGTAATAGTATTCAACGGATGCGGTCAGTTCAGTGATTCTAATCTTGTTGTCCCTGTCGTTGTATACCGTGACTGTAATGTAGCCTATTTCACCTTGACGGTACGCTTCCTTATTAAAGGTACAGACGGTGATTTCTGCAGCGTGCGCGGCAAGAGGAACAACAATTGAACAGAGAAATGACACCAACACAATCAGGAATCTGCTCTTACGCATCTTTTACGTCTCCAACACCGAGTTTTGCTATTCTGGTTCAGTTGTTGCGGTAGAAAAGAGTTATGAATTAACAATGCAGATCAGGGATAAAGAATAAAAGAAAAGGGCAGACATGCGCATTTGCGGTTCTTTTCGTACGTAAACATAGCGAATTTTATTCGTGGACATAATCGAACAGGTCCATCTAAAGAAGTGTTTTGGAAGAGTGTTACCAATAATAGTGGGAGAGGCGGATGCCTGCACGCGCAGAAACGACGACAAAATAGTCGAAAAAGGAGCAAGTTGCCTCCCTCTGTTTGTGCCCGCGTGTAATAGAAGAAACCCTTATTGGTAGGTATATGAGATAGGTTGTAGAAAATACATAAAAAAGAGGGAATTTTCGGGGGTTATCTCCACTTTGCCCAGGTTTAGGCAAACAAGCGACATCCTCAAACTCATGCGAAGGAAGGAAGATATCCGAGACATCGGTATAATCGCCCATATCGATCACGGCAAGACGACCATGACGGATTCTCTACTGGCGGAAGCTGGACTCTTATCACCAAAGATAGCTGGTAAGGCTCGAGCGCTGGACTATCTGGAGGAAGAGCAGAAACGGGGGATCACAATAAAGACAGCCAATATCTCTCTCTTGCACGAAATTGAGGACAAGCCATACGTAGTTAACCTAATTGACACACCTGGGCATGTTGACTTCACGGGAAAAGTAACAAGGGCTTTAAGAGCCATAGACGGGGCCGTCGTAGTTGTAGACGCCGTTGAAGAAGTAATGGTGCAAACAGAAACTGTAACCAGACAAGCAATGGAGGAAAGAGTTCAGCCAGTCTTGTTCATCAACAAAGTAGACCGTCTGATAAAGGAATTGAGACTGAAGGAAGATGAGATCCAAACAAAGCTTCTCAGGATAATTCGCGACTTCAACAACCTGATCGCCCTGTACGGCGAGCCAGAGTACAGAGCTAGGTGGACAGTTGACCCCTCAAAAGGAACAGTTGCCTTCGGATCTGCCCTTCACAAGTGGGGCTTCACGGTGGACATTGCGCAGAAGAAAGGAATCAAATTCAGCGACGTCATAAAGGCCTATAGCCAAGATCATTGGCAAGAACTTCAAAAAACCATTCCCCTTCACACGGCTATACTCGATATGGTCGTGAAGAACCTTCCAAACCCCATAGCGGCGCAAAAATACAGAGTCCCAAAAATCTGGAAAGGAGAAATAGACTCTGAAATAGGCGAAGCCATGCTCAAATGTGACGATCAAGGACCGACTGTTGTATGTCTCACAATGGCACAGATGGACCCCCAGGCCGGACTGGTTGCTACTGGCCGATTGTTCTCCGGAACAGTGAAGGATGGAAGTCAGGTATACCTTGTGGGAGCGAAGAAAGATTACCGAGTTCAACAGGTCTCTATGTATATGGGAGCCTTCCGAGACGTTGTAGGTCGCATCAATGCTGGAAATATAGCCGCGCTGCTTGGGCTAGACCTTGCCAGGGCAGGGGAAACCGTTGTCGACCTCACACACAAAGATGCAATGGTTCCCTTTGAGCGAATCAGGTACGTCTCCGAACCAGTGGTCACAATCGCCATAGAACCAAAGCACCCGAAGGAACTACCTCGCCTCGTAGACCTTATGCATCGCCTGTCCATTGAGGACCCCAACCTCGTCACCACGATAAACAAAGAAACCGGCGAATACCTGTTGAGTGGAATGGGCGAACTTCACCTTGAAATAGCCTGCAAATTTCTCCGAGACTACGGAGGAGGATTAGAGCTTCTCACGTCCCGTCCAATAGTCGTTTATCGAGAAAGCATTGGAGGGCAAGGAGTGATAGCCATGGCGAAGAGCCCCAACAAGCACAACAGGTTCTGGATTCAAGTAGAGCCTCTTGAAGGACAGGTCATGACGATGATTGAAAAGGGAGAACTGATGGAAGAGATGGGTCGAAAGCGAATGGGCACCGCATTAAAGGCGGAAGCAGAATGGCCCACCCAAGAGGCCAGAAACGTCTGGGCCCTTGAAGAACACAAAAACATTCTGATCGACCTAACAAAGGGCATCCAATATCTTCGAGAAGTAAGAGACATGGTAATCTCAGGGTTCAGGTGGGCATGTGGAAACGGCCCCCTCAGCGACGAGCCCATTCGTGGCTTGAAGGTGAAGCTTATGGATGCCCAGTTGCATGAAGATCCGGTACACAGAGGTCCAGCGCAGGTTATGCCAGCCACACGTAGAGCCCTCCTCGGCTCGTTCCTCACCGCGAAACCTCTACTTTTAGAGCCCGTCTACAAGATCGGAGTTTCTGTGCCTGCCCAATGGGTTGGAGAGGTCACCAGCATAATCACGCGCAAACGAGGAAGAATCGTGGCTTCTGAGCAGAAAGGACCGGTAACCATGATCAAAGGGTACATACCTGTCGCAGAAGCTTTCGGTCTCTCTGCAGACATGAGATCGGCAACTTCGGGCCACGCCTTCTGGCAAACCCAATTCGATCATTGGGAAAAGGTTCCGGAAAGCCTTGCTTTGACCATAGTAGAAGACATTCGGAAAAGACGAGGGCTATCTTCAGAAATTCCCAAACCAAGCAAATTCATTGATGAAGCTTGAGACAACAGGCACAACATTTTTGGCACTGTACTGTCATGGTAGATCGGCGTCGTTAGAGAAGCCACGGCTCTCCCAATATCCTCTATAGTTCACATCATCGGATAATTCGATTGTTGTTATCCACTTTATCCATTTATAACCCCATTTGCTCTCTGCTACAAGCTGAAAGGGGAATCCTCTCTCAGGTGGAAGGACTACCCTATTCATTGTGAAAGCCATTATGATGTCATTGTTGAGTATGTAATCCAGTGGCAAAGATGTTGAGTAACCATCATAGGCGTAGAATATCACCGCTCTTGCCCTCGAGTTGATTCCTGCTTCTTCCAACAAGTCTTTTAGTAGAACACCTTCCCAGAGTATAGTAACGTGCCAGCCCTCCACACAATGTAACGTGACAAGCTTCTCATAGTGCTGATGATCGTTGACAACATCGTCATAGGTATACACTCTTGTACTTTCTACAAGGCCCGTTACAGTGAGCCTGTAGCTCTCGTTATCGATGTACTGTGGGCCTGCTATCGAGTTTTCGCTGAAATCATTTATTGATGAGAGTTTCTGTCCCTCGTAGTCCCTAATCTCTACAGGGTTCAGTGTGTTCGTTTCATCTGTCCAAAGTCTGTTATTGGCAAAAATGACTGTCACAGCTACTGATACCAACAGGATTCCTACAAAGAGAAGCTTCTTCAGGTGCATTGTCGGCCTGTCTCACGAGATTATGACCTATGTCATACTTATATAGCTTGCGCGGAGCTGACTTTTTCATTCGTGAAACTGATAGCCCTTCTTGAACCCTCTAAGGTTGTATTCCCTTGTTTCTACTGAGACACTATCGGCGATCGCTTTCTCCATCGATCCTTTGCTCACTACCCCTGTTATTCTGGCTAGGGCTCCTAACATGACTACGTTTGCGTATATTCTGGACTTCAATTCGGTTTGAGCGATTTTCGTTGCTGGAATCCTGAAAATGTTAGCTTTGACTTTGGACCTTTTTTTCAAAACGTCTTCATCCAGTAGGAGGGTTCCGTTCGCCTTTAAGTCTCCAAGATGTTTATCGAGAGCGCTTTGGCTCATGACCACCAGAATGTCGCATCTTCTGACCTTTGGGAATCTGATTTTTTGATCAGAGATGATGACTTCACTCTTTGCAGCGCTTCCTCTCGCTTCGGCACCGTAACTCTGAGTCTGGACCGCATGTTGTCCGTCATAGATTACGGCTCTTCCCAAGATCACCCCTGCTAAGACAACTCCTTGTCCGCCTGAGCCGCTGATTCTCACCTCAACATGCTTGCTCACTCTTTACGCCTCCCTTTACTGCTCCATGAACCGTCTCAAAGAACGTTGGTAATGTTCGACGCTTGAACTCTCCCACTACAATCTTTCCTTCAAGGTCTTTCTCAGTCATCTTTTCGGTCTCTCGAAGTGGCACCGAGTCTTCTCGGAACCATCTAAGCAACTCAGAGGCTGTTTTCAGACCCACTCTTCTCCCAAACGCAGTGGGACATTGGCTCACCACTTCAACGAAGGCGAAACCCTTTGCTGAGATGGCTCTTTTCATCGCCTCCTTCAGTTGCTTCTGGTGAATTGTTGTCCATCTGGCTGCGTAGGCGGCTCCAGCTTCAACCACAAGGCGGGTCGTATCAATGGGGCGCTCAAAACTTCCATAAGGGGTTGTGGTGGTTTTGGCTCGTAGAGGGGTGGTTGGGGCCACTTGGCCGCCAGTCATTCCGTATATCATGTTGTTAACCATGATAACTGTGACGTCTAGATTTCTTCTCGCTGCGTGAATCAGGTGGCTTAGGCCGATTCCTGCTATGTCTCCGTCTCCGCCGAAGACGACGACGTTTAGGTCTGGGCGCATAAGCTTCACTCCTGTTGCAACTGGGATGCTTCTGCCGTGGGTTACGTGTATGGAGTCGGCTTTCAGGTATGGGGACGGGATCCAGGCGGCGCATCCAATTCCGCTGCAGAAGACGAATTTGCTGAGGTCTTTGTGGCCGAGTTCGTGGATTGCCCGTAGGAAACTGCTCATGATGGCTACGTCTCCGCAGCCTGGGCAGAAGGGGAGTGGTATGTCTCTCAGATATCTGCGGATTGAAAACTGTTCAGTCAACCTTTGTCACCGTTGTCATGATTTGGGCGAGTAGTTCTTCAGGGGTTATCATCTCTCCTCCTCCGATTTTGTTCACTGGGAAGACTGGAGCCTTGCCTTGTACGGCTCTTTCTGTTTCGTAGAAGATTTGTCGCAGATTCAGCTCTGGCACAAAAATCATCTGGGCGTTTTGAGCCATGGTCTGGACAATAGCACTTGGGAAGGGCCACACCGTTTTCAACCGAATATATCCAATGTTGATTCCTCTCTTTTCGGCGAGTTCAACTGTTTCATAAACTGCTCTAGAGGTGTTTCCATAGGAGACGATGCCTATCTTGCAGTCCCTAACATTGTAGCCTTCGAATTCGACGATTTTGTTTGTGTTTTTAGTAATTTTCCTAACGAGTCTTTCGACTAGTTCTCGGTGGACGATCGGATCGGCGGTATAGCGGATCCCGTATGCGTCGTGGGTTGACCCTGTTACCAAGACGTTGTAGCCTTCGCCTACTGAAGGCATGGGCGGTATTTCTTGGGCGCCGAAGAAGGCTTTGTCGCTTTGTTTCGGTTTCTTTCGATTGATGATCTCTATTTGGTTTGACGGTGGGACTATGAGTCTTTCTCTCATGTGGGCGATTGTCGCGTCTGAGAGCAGTACGACTGGGGTTCGATATTTTTCAGCTAGGTTGAAGGCTTTGATCGTTAGGTCGAACATTTCTTGAACCGAGTTTGGTGTCAGCACGATGGGGGTGTAGTCTCCATGGGTTCCCCAGCGTGCTTGCATGACATCGCCTTGTGCGCATTTTGTCGCTTGGCCGGTGCTGGGGCCGGCTCTTTGGACGTTTACGATGACGCAGGGGGTTTCGGTCATGAAGGCGTATCCTATGTTTTCTTGCATGAGGCTGAAGCCGGGGCCTGAGGTGGCTGTCATGGCTTTTGCTCTTGCCCAGCTGGCGCCTATGACTGCGCCCAGGGAGGCTATTTCGTCTTCCATCTGGATGGCTATGCCGCCTACTTGTGGCAGCCTTTTTGCCAGATGTTCTGCTATTTCGGTGGCAGGGGTTATTGGGTATCCTGCGAAGAATTGGCATCCTGCTGTGATGGCTCCTTCTGCGCAGGCTTCGTTTCCTTGCCAGAAGTAAGTGCCTGGTTGTGTCGTCATCTTGTTTCCTTCTTGTTGTGGTGTGTTATGGGTTATGGTTGTTTTGTGATTTATTAGGAATGTGATAGCTTAGAGTATTTTGGTTAAAGGGTCTCAGGGTCTCATCTAAGCGAAAATGGCGGAAAGATCTTTGTTTCTTCGCCTTCTCTTTCAACTGGAAGGCAAACTTAAGTTTTGGCTGTCTGATCTTGAATGGAAACTTGAAATACGGATTTGGCTATTTTAATTGTTGTGTGTGCGGCCGTAGTCTAGAGACTAGTGCAACAAGTGCCTAGTTGGAGAATCTGGTTAGGACTTCGGCTTCCCGAGCCGATAACCCGGGTTCGAATCCCGGCGGCCGCACCAACTTGCTGATCAGGACGTGCTTTGCACGGTCGCGCGTGTAGAGGGGCTAGGTACGTGAATCCGTGCCAAGACGTGATGTGTTAGTCGTTTTCTCCATATCCCTAATTCATAATCTTTTTCTTTTCGCAGTGGACAACGCCTAGAAAAGTTGAGATGCTGTGAGGCAGAGTAAGTGAAAGTTCAACGTAAGCATCTTCTCCTGATAATTGCGATCGCAACGATTATAGTACTGGTCTTTGCTGCTGTGATGATGACTAGGCCTCCGGCCACCTACTACCCGCAATTGAATGTAACTTTCGTGGCCACAGAGATTAGCCTACCCAGCTTCACAGAAGACCTCGAAGTCAACGTGACAATCAGTTTCCCCGAGAAAGAGACGTGGGATTTAGGCGAGGTGCCGTGGTTCATCGACACGATCACCTTAGAGAAGTCCATTCCCGTAAAGGGCGTCGAGGGCATGATGATTGCCCGCAACAGTCTCACCTATACCCTAATCTTCGACAACACACTCGTCAAAAATCTGCTATGGAGCAAAATTTACCACATGGATGCAAGCACAATTCTCACCCAAAAGATCTTGCTGACAGTTTATGGAGATTGGCAAGGCACAGAAATCTCTGACAGTGAAGAACTAGCCGTTCGCCTCGATGGAGAGTAGAGTGCCCAAGCGCATCAAAAGTGTGCGTACGCACGATGTGCGCGCTATTTCGATATGAGCAGCGCTGCAGTGGCCATCATTAGTACTAATTTGTCATAAATATTGAGAAATCATAAAGTCCAAATAGGTTTTCCTCATGAAGTCTGCATGAGAGATTATACAATGGAACCGAAAAGCTTTGTTAAAGTGTCCGTAGCGCTTGTTCTTATTATCTGTATATTCTCAGTTGGTTCTGAACGATGGGCTATAGTATCCGCATCGTCACCACCAACCAAACTGAAAGTTTACCTTGGCCCCTCTAAAGTTCTTGCTGATAGAGGAGTGTATGAATCTGTTTTGGTGCAACTGCTAGACTCGCAAAACAAGCCAGCGAGGGCGCCTGAAGACACTATCGTCAGTCTGTCGTCATCGAAAACTGACATAGGTTCCGTTGATCCATCAATAATCATATCCAGAGGAGAGACATGTGCTTCAGCCCAGTTCTTTTCAACGTACACGCCAGGCTTGACTACGATAACTGCAGTCGCATCTGGCTACACTTCTGGGCAGGCGATCATGACAACAGTCGGACCCACACCTTCGAAACTAGCCGTTTATTGTTATCCTCCTAAGCTTCCGAATGATGCAGGGGTGTATGAATCTGTTATTGTGCAACTGCAAGACTCCCAGGGAAGTCCAGCTCGCGCTCCTATCGGGGACGTAAACGTAACCCTTTCGTCCTCTGATATCAGCGTTGGCACTGTTGACAACTGGACGATCATAAGCTCCGGCAGCACATACGCGGTTGCAAAGTTTTATACGACGACCACACAAGGTTCTACCACATTAACTGCCATTTCATCCGGCTATTCCTCCGGAGCGGCAGTGATGATAACGTCTGGTATTGGTGCGCAGCCGCCATTGAAGTTGAAGGTTTATGTTGGGCCTCCAAAAATTACTGCTGCTGGTGTCACTCATGAATCAATCTGCGTTGAGTTACAAGACTCTTCTGGCAAGGTGGCCAGGGCACCAGCTAATCTGACTATAGCCTTGTCATCTTCTGATATCTCTGTTGGCACCGTTGACTCCACAATGACAATCCAGTATAACGACGCTTATGGATTAGCCAAGTTCTATTCAACTTACAGATCGGGTTCAACGACGATAACCGCTGCGGCGTCGGGATACGACTCTGGGGAGGCAACCATGACAACTGTGGGACCAATACCCTCCAGATTAGCCGTTTCCCCTTTGCCTTCAGCGGTTCCAGCGGACAAACAGGAATATTCGATTGCAGTCCAATTGCAGGACTCGGGTGGAGTGCCGGCTCGAGACCCCATTGGCCCCGTCATTGTAACATTGTCATCTTCGAACACTGCCATAGGGAACGTGGATGCCACTACGACTATTAATTTTGGCCTTACACATTCCACGACAAAATTCTACTCCGCCTACACGGCGGGTTCAGTGA
>CAYGAE010000017.1:0-20963 GCA_964347855.1 uncultured Candidatus Bathyarchaeia archaeon | reverse complement strand
GGGGTGGGGTAGCCAGGAGAACCCGCTGGGCTCATAACCCAGAGATAGCAGCTTAGGCTGAGGCTGCCTCTAACGGTAGTTCAAATCTACCCCCCGCTACCACCTGGTAAAAACAGACACACAAAATGAACAGCTTGGCTAGATGTCTTTGAACTGTTTTTCGTAGAAGCGTCTGTAGACTCCTTTCTTTTTCATAAGCTCTCTATGATTACCCTCTTCCACAATTCTGCCATTATTCAGCACTAATATTCTGTCAGCGTTTCTAACTGTGGAAAGCCTATGAGCAATGACTAGTGATGTTCTGTTCTTTAAGAGAACGGCGAGTCCCTTCTTTATTACCAACTCTGTGTAAGGGTCGACACTTGACGTAGCCTCATCCAAAACTAAGATCGCAGGATCTCGTAATAAGGCTCTAGCAAACGACACTAGCTGTCTTTGTCCAAGAGAAAGCCTCTTCCCTCTTTCCCCGACATCCGTGTCGTATCCTTCAGGAAGCTGTGAGATAAACTCATGGGCGCCCACCATCTTTGCCACCTTCTGAACTTCCTCCTTTGCAGCGTCAAGCTTTCCATATCTTATATTCTCCATCACAGTGCCTGAAAAGAGGAAGGGTTCCTGCAGAACGACCCCCATCTGCCCACGTAAGGATTCTTGAGTTATTTCAGAGATGTTGTAGTCGTCAACTCTTATAGTTCCTGACTGGGGCTCATAAAATCGGCTTAGGAGCTTAACCAACGAGCTTTTGCCAGCACCCGTTGGGCCCACTATCGCCAAGGTCTTTCCGGGCTCGATATGAACATCTATATCCATTAGCACGGGATGGTCAGGATCATAACCGAAAGTTACATTCTCAAATAGAATCTTTCCCTTCACTACTGGAAGCTCCAAAGCATCTGGAGCATCTGTAATTTCAGGTTTTGTGTCCAGGGTCCCGAAAATCCTCTCTGCCGCCGCCATAGCCGACTGAATGCTATTATAGAAAAGCGTTAGTTCCATTATAGGCCGGAAAAACTGAGAAACAAGTAGAAGAAACGCTACAACTACTCCGAGAGTTAAACCTCCACTCAGCGTCAATATTCCACTATACCATAACACAATGCAAGTTCCGAGTGCTCCAATAACTTGTATTATTGGAACAAGGAGAGCGAACACCTTACCTGCTTGAACGTTGGCTTGAAGATTCTCTATGTTCGCTTGGCGGAAGACTTCAATGGTGTCTCGCTCTCGCGTAAAGGATTGTATCTCTCTTATACCTGAAATACCCTCCTGCAGCCGACTGGTCACCTGTGCGATCTTCTTACGCGTCGCCCTGAAGGCTCTTCTAAGTCTGGAGTGAAAGGTAAAGGTCGTTAGGAACAGAAGGGGCACGACTAGAAGCGTAACCAAAGTCAGATGCACATTCATTAGTAACATCAGCACGACGATGCCTATCAAGGTCAGAACATCACTAATCACCATGACCACGCCTTGAGCGAATATCATGCTTAAAGTATCTGTGTCGTTGGTGACTCGTGATATAATTCTACCAGCTTCAGCCTGATCGTAGAAACTAAACGAAAGATCTTGTAGATGTGAAAAAAGCTGCTCTCTGATCTCATTCACCATATTTTGCCCAAGCCAAGAAATCTGATACGTACGTAAATAGTCTGAGAACCAGTACATGAGGTAAATGCCTATGAGGATAACCGCGATTAAGGTTAACCCTGTGAAGTTGCCCGCGACAATATAATCGTCAATGGCGACTTTGAGGAGATACGGTGGCACGAGACCAGCTAGGGAAGCAAGGAGCACAGCAAATACTGCTATCGCCAATTTCCGTCTGGATTTCAGTATATACCCCGCAAGTCTCTTGATCAGCACTCTGTCGGAAATCTTCCTCTCGTACTCCTCGTCCTCCTGCCCTAACACACGTCCCCAGTGAAATCCAGTCATTCTTCTTGGCCCTCTTTTTCCTGAAGCCTTCGGTTTTCATGAGGGCGTTTGTTCTGCGCCGCGATGACGGGCTTCTGCGCTTCGTATAAGGTTTGGTAAATTCTGTAGTAAGCACCGTTTCTCGCCAAAAGACTCTGATGAGTTCCTTCCTCTACGATCTCTCCGTTTTCAAGAACGACTATCTTGTCTGCATTTCTCATGGTTGAAACCCGCTGAGTAATGACAAAGGTTGTTCTATTCTTGAAGAGAGCCTGCAAAGCCTGTTGAATCTCATACTCGGTTTCCACATCAACACTTGAGGTTGAATCGTCTAGAATCAGTATCTTCGGATCGGATAACAAAGCCCTCGCTATCGCAACTCTTTGCTGTTCACCACCAGAAAGAGTCACCCCCCTCTCTCCAACCATGGAATCATATCCATTAGGCAAGGACGTGATGAATTCATGAGCTCGTGCCACCTTCGCAGCAGCAATAATATCTTTCATAGATGCTGTTGGCTTGCCGTAAGCTATGTTCTCTTTCACGGTCCTAGCAAAGAGAAACGTCTCTTGCGAAACTATCCCTATCTGCTTTCGTAGAGACTCGAGCTTCACATCCCTAGTATCGTAGCCATCTATCGTGATTTTCCCAGAGGATACATCATAGAAACGGGGAATCAACCGTATGAGCGTGCTCTTACCAGAGCCAGTTGGTCCCAGAAGAGCCACAGTTTCTCCAGGTTTCACTTCCAAGTCAACATTTTTAAGAATCTGTCGTTTGCCCTCGTAGCCAAAGGACACCTCTTCAAGTCTCACGTAGCCCTGCAATTTAGGTACAGACAAAGCGCCGGGTTTCTCCTTAATCTCGGGCTCAGCATCCATTATTCCAAAGACTCTCTCGCCGGCTGCCATGCTTAGCTGATACCCAGAGACGAAGAGGCCGAGAAAGCGCATGGGCATCGCCAACATGGCTAGGAACGCGTTGAAGGCTACCAGCGCTCCTATTGTTAAGGTTCCTTGAATTACTCCAAACCCGCCATACCAAAAGATCGTGACTGTTCCAATTCCGATCAAAAAGGCTATGAGAGGTATGTAGAACGCTCTAACTCTAACCGTGTCCAGGGTAGTTTTGAAGTACTTGTCATTCTCGGCCCTAAACTTCTTTCTTTCAAAGCCTTCTCGAGCGAAAGCACGAACAACCCTCATGCCTGTAACGTTCTCAAACAATACCGAGGTCAGACCGCCGTATTCCTCACGCATCCGGGCGTAGAGGGGCCTTATCTTCTTTCCAAATAGGTAAAATGTTACAAATAGAAAAGGCATTGTTAACAAAAGAAGTAAGGTAAGGCTTACGTTCAAAGATAACATGGTGTATAAGGCTACAATGAGAGTAATCGTGGAGTTTACGAGAAACATCAGTTGCCACTGGAGGAACATTCGCACCCTGTCAATGTCGGTTGTTACTTTAGACAAAAGTTGCCCAGTTCGGGTTCGATCATAAAACGCAAAACTTTGGCTTTGTAAAGACGCAAATACATCGTTTCTTATATCGTAGACTACCTTCTGGGAAAAATACGTGTTCGCAAAACGTACCACGAAGGAAAACAACCCAACGACCGCTGTAAGACCTATAATTTCAAGCGCTAGAACAATTAGCCGGCTTTTACCTAGTTCAACTGTCAATTCGTTGGCGAATAGCGGAAGAATATTGTCTATGGCCTCCTTGGTTAAGAGGGGAATCTGGATGCTTACACTTGCGCTAAAAATCATGCAAGCTATGCTTAGTAAAAAGGTCGGCCAGTTTCGGCGGACATATTTAAAGATGCGAACGAAAGTATTCATATCGCAGCCTACTGCCTTAAGCTCTCCTCAATCGAGTTTCCAATGAAAACGGGGGCTTTTATTATTTCAGTCGGCTTATTGAAAACATTACGTCAGTTTACTTTGTCGCAACGGTGAATCCAATATCTCTTGCTAAAGCTAAAGGCGTCCACACCGAGGGTGTGTCAAATTCCATCCACCACTGACTGATTTGAACAGCCTCTTTCGAAAGACCGGTTACGTTTTGAAGCAGATGTAACACGTTATCGCTCAGTCTTAAACCTTTGACTGGACGTGTAATTTCCCCATTCTCTATCTTGAACATCCCATCTCGAACTATGCCAGAGAAATCTCCTGTCCTGTAGTCTTGAAATCTGACGTAGGTTATGTTGTTGACAAAAAGCCCGTTCTTAACCTCTGCGAAGAGCTCCTTATCGCTCCGTTCCCCCTCTTTCACCACGACATTCCACGGTAGGGGAATCCATGTACGGTACAATTTCGTTCTAGTAGCGTTTCCAGTCGATTTTGTCTTATGCTTCTTGGCGGTCAAGCTGTTATGCAGATGAGTTTTTAGGACTCCTTTCTCAATGATCGCTGTCTTGCCAGTTGGATTTCCCTCTTCATCGAAGGGTGTACTTCCAACTCCACCGGCCACTTGACCATCATCATGTAGGGTTACCGTTTCGGCTGCCACTTTCTCGTGAACCTTATTTACAAAGCATGAAATTCCTGTGTCAACGTAAAAGGCCGAGTTCATCCCGGCGACTATGTCAAAAAGGACAGCGTTGGCAACTCTGCTGAATACAACATCATACTTGCCAGGCTTCTCAGATTTTGCATGCAAGGACATTTTCGCAAGCTTTCCAGCTTCCGCACCTGCCTTTTCAGGGTGAAAATCATCGAGGTTGGTTCCACATGTTATTCCTACCCCCGAAGCTTCACCATCTGCCAAAGAGCGTATCGCGAGATTTATGGTCGTCTTTCTGCGTTCGCCTTCAGCGTTTCTGGACGACATAAGCTTTGATGCAGAATCTTCTATGAGCAGAGTGCCAGCAGATCTACTTGCTCCATTCTTCATCGCTGAATTCATCGCCGCAGTCACGTAGTCTACACTCTTTTCCGCAAGTCGGGAGATTCTCTTGTCATAAAGTTGAGGGATCTCTTTATATTTGAATGGTCCTTCGGGGAAGGGCGCATAATTTTCATGGGGCTTCATGACCTTCGCCATGGTTGTGAGGTCCTTCAGTGTTTTCTGCATGGAATCTCTGGAGGTGTCGGTCATGGTGCCGGTTAGCACCTTCTTGTCCTTTTCGAGCAGAACTTCTGTGACTATTTCGTCCCACGTTTTTGTTATGGTGATCTCATTGTTTCCAAATCTAATCTGTCGCAAGGTTTTGCTAGTTGTGGACGCCACAATTCCGTCTGCACCCAGTTTTAAGCCTTTGTCAACCAGGAACTGCGATATGTCTTCGAGGTCCATGATCATATCCCTCCGAGCTTCACGTCGTTCACTCTAACATTTGGTCCTCCATGCCAGACAGGAGCCCCCTGTGTGGGATCACTCTTCCCGCAAAGTGCTCCTTCAAACTGTAGGTTCTTGTCTAACGCATCTATGCTGCCAAAGAATCCCGGAGTTGTGATCTCCAAAATAGGACGCCGAACCAGGCCACCCAGCTTTCCGTTGTCAATAAGATAGCATTCTCTTCCAATGAATCTCATGTTGTATCTTCGATCATCAATGTTCCATTCACCAAAAGTCTTCATGAAAACTCCATGCTTAACGTTTTCAACAAGCTCCTCAAACGTGTGGTCTCCAGGGAGCATGAAGGTGTTCGCCATTCTGACGATGGGTTCTCGATCAAAAAACTCGGCGCGTGCCGCTCCATTGCTCTTCACTTCCATTTCAAACGCTGTTTCTCGGTTGTGAAGAAACTCGTTAATGATTCCATTTTTTATGAGGAATCTCCGTCTGGCGGGTACGCCTTCGTCATCATAGAGGTAGTGGCCAAAACTGTGTTTGATAGTGGGGTCATCAACAACTGTAACGAATTCAGGCCCAATCCTCCTTCCAATCATGTCCTCGTCAATGAAGGATTCTCCAGCCTGAGCAGCCTCTCTCCCCATGATTCTATCGGCTTCATAGGGATGTCCAGCAGACTCGTGCATCATCAAGCCAACGACTTCGCTTCCGAGAACGAGGCCAAGCTTTCCTTTCGGGGCCTTCGTGGCAGTTTTTAAGATTCTTCCCAAGGTCTTCGCTTTTTCTACGGCGTGATTGGCAAGATCCCATTCCTTCACTGCTTCCCACCCTCTACTTTCCCCCTTCTCGATTCTGTCTTGTTCGGTTCCTTTGTCTGGCTCAGAGGCTGTGAGTAACCCGTAGAACAGGATTCTCGGAAGGAAACTTGAAACCTCCGTGCCTTCACTATTCAGGAAATACTTCTCAATCTCGTACTCAAGAAAGTAGAAATACCTGCTTGCAACTTGGGTGCCCACTGCCTCTGATGAAGAAACAGCATTGTCTACATCCATTAGAAGCCTCATTTTCTCTTCCACAGGAACATCCTCAAAGGAAACTTTCGGCTTGACTTTCCATTCTTGCGTGAATGTTTTCTCAGATGACATCCGTATTGGCTTCTTCATAGTCTTAGCCGATGCACGAGCTATCTTCACAGCTTCCTGAACTCGTTTCTTTAAAAGTCCCCTATCTGGCTTATTTACCGATAGAAAGGTTAGTCCGCCATCAACTAACACTCGAATACCAATTCCAGACGACCTAACAAACCTGCCAACATCTGGCTTTCCATTAACCAACAGATACATATTCTTGAGGTCGTTCTGAAATCTCGCTTCGGCGTATTCTGCTCCTAACTTTTCAGCATACCCAACAGCAAAACTAGCCAGTTCCCTCAACCTGTCTCACCAAACGTATTCCTACAATTGACAAGTCTATTTTTGAAGTTTTCCATAGCTGGCTTCAATCTTTCAATAGTATAGAATTCGTGGCATGAGTGGTTAGAGAAAGAATATCGGACTAGGCTCCCTTCTTTCTGAAAAACAGCCAGTTCTTCCTGCCTTTGAACCTGACTAAGCAGTAGACTCCTTTGAGTCTCATGCCTTTGATCTCAAAAATCAACTTGTCTTCCTTTATGTCCTTCAAGACGTACTCTCCTCTATCCCAGATTTCAACGGTGCCAGCACCGTATTGACCTTCGGGTATCGTTCCTTCAAAGTTTGCGTATTCGATTGGGTGATCTTCCACCTGAACTGCCAGTCTTTTCACACCGCTTTCTGTTGGGGGAGTTTTAGGAACTGCCCAACTCTTCAGAACTCCGTCCATCTCCAACCGCAAATCGTAGTGCAGATGCGTGGCGGCGTGCTTTTGAATAACATAGATGCGCCCGTGGTCTCTTTTCTCTCCACCTTTAGGTTCCTCCGTTTTATCAAAGTCTCTTTTCTGCCAATAGCCTTCAAGACCCATGAGTCTCACCCTTTGCTCGGCAGTGGCTCCCACGAAGCTAAGATTCATTTAAGCAGAAGGAGCAGCCTTCGACCTCAATCAGCGGGTCCGAACGCTTGCAGAGTTCGCACATCATTCCCTTTTGTCTTATAATTGTGCAGGCGCTACAGAAGGCTTTCAGAATCTCACATCGGGAGGCTTTTCCATTGTTCAGCGAAGTTGCGATCTTCTTGACTATGAGTTGAATCTCCTTCTGATCCTCAATGGCTAGAACGCTGCCTCGCACGTGTCGAAGGTATTTACTCACTGCTGTTTGGGTTACGCCCAAAAGATTAGCAACGTCGGTTTGCTTCAACTCATAGGTGCGCGTCAACTCGATGGCGACGAGAGCTCGTATGGCTGGAACTACCGACTTCACGGCAACTTCGCACGGGATCAGCATGTGGTGTTTCACCAACAACACTTGTTAGTGCAGCTTATTTAAGTATGACGTAGGTCATAGAATTCTTTTCTATTTTGGAAAGGGACACTTGTATCTATGTCAACCTCCGGACCAGAACGCCTCAAGTTTAACCCTATCTTTTCTCAGTGATAACTTAAAAAAGCGACAAGGCAATCTTTCTTCTAGAGTGAGAACATTTTGAGTAGGGTTTCCAAAGTCACCAAGCGGGACGGCAGAATCGTCGATTTTGATCAAAGCAAGATAACCAACGCTGTGTTGAAGGCTATTGTTGCTGTCAAACAAAAAGATGGCGAAGTTGCAGGAAGAATCTCAGACGAAGTTGTAGAGATTATCAACCAACGATTTGAAGGCAAAATTCCAAGTGTCGAAGACGTTCAAAACACAGTCGAAGAGGTTCTCATCAAAAATGGTTACGCGGACGTGGCTAAAGCCTACATTCTGTACCGGCAAAAACGCACAGAAATTCGGGAAGTCAAAAAGTTCTTCGACGTTGAAGACGACTTGAAGATGGGAGTGAACGCAATAAAGGTACTGAAAAACAGGTACCTCGTGAAAGACGAGCAGGGGAAGGTTATCGAAAAGCCGAGCCAAATGTTTCGCAGGGTTGCGAAAGCGGTGGCCAAAGCTGATCTCTTCTACGACAAAAAGGCGAACGTAGAGGAGACGGAGGAAGCATTCTATCAGATAATGGCCAATCAGGAGTTTCTACCAAATTCTCCAACTCTAATGAACGCTGGCACCCGACTCGGGCAGCTCTCAGCCTGCTTCGTGTTGCCTGTCGAGGATTCGATCGAAGGAATATTCACCACATTAAAGCACATGGCGCTCATCCATCAATCCGGTGGAGGAACTGGCTTTTCGTTCTCCAAGTTGAGACCTGCTGGGGACATAGTAGGATCCACGAAAGGCATCGCCTCGGGACCAGTTTCATTTATGACAATTTATGACGCGGCAACCAACGTGATCAAGCAAGGAGGGCGAAGAAGAGGAGCCAACATGGCAATCTTGGATGTCACGCATCCCGACATCTTAAAGTTCATTGAAGTGAAGTCTAGGGAAGGCATCTTAACAAACTTCAATATATCCGTGGCAGTTACAGACGAGTTTATGGAGGCTGTGGAAAAAGACAGTGACTACAGCCTCGTTAATCCTCGAAATGGAAAGGTTGAAGAGAAACTACGGGCCCGCCATGTTTTCGATCTGGCAGTTGCGAATGCCTGGAGAACTGGAGACCCTGGACTCGTTTTCATTGATGAGATAAATCGCCATAATCCAACCCCCAAAGTTGGAGAGATCCAGAGCACCAATCCCTGTGGAGAACAACCTTTGCTACCTTACGAGTCGTGCAATCTTGGATCCATTAATTTGGCCAAGATGGTTAAGGATGATGATCTAGACTGGGAGAAACTGAGAAAAGCCACTAGGACTGCGGTTCACTTTCTGGATAACGTGGTTGATGCAAATAAGTATCCTATACCAGAAATTGCAGAGACAACTAGGGCTAATCGAAAAATCGGTCTTGGAGTGATGGGGTTCGCAGACGTGCTTATTCAGATGGGCATCCCCTACAATTCGGAAAAAGCCTTGGTCATGGCTGAGAAAGTCATGAGGTTTATCGGTGAAGAGGCTACCAGAAAATCTGCCGAAATAGGTGAGAAGCGAGGTTCATTCCCAAACTTTCGAGGCAGCCTCTGGGAAGAGAAAGGCTACGGAGCAATGCGTAACTCAACAGTCACAACAGTTGCACCCACAGGAACCATCAGCATAATCGCTGGGTGCTCAAGCGGAATAGAGCCAATCTTCGCCGTGGCTTTTGTCCGCAATGTAATGGAAGGCACGAAATTGCTGGAAGTACAGCCTACCTTCGAGAGAATAGCAAGGGAAAAGGGGTTCTACAGCCGAGAACTCATGTTGAAAATCGCAAAGACTGGGTCGATACAGAGTTTGGAGGAGATTCCTAAAGAGGTTCGCAGAGTCTTCGTCACCGCTTTGGATATATCTCCAGAGTGGCATGTGAAGATGCAGGGAGCTTTCCAAAAATACGTGGACAACGCGGTATCAAAGACCGTGAATCTTCCCCCAGACGCCACTGTAGATGATGTAAGACAAATATATCGATTGGCCTACAAGTTGAAGTGTAAGGGTATAACCGTTTATCGGTATGGAAGCAAGAAGGAGCAAGTTCTCTACGTTGGGCCACTTCTCACAAGGGAGCTGGCCACGGAAGAACACGTGAGTGCCGACTCAGAATACGCCGGTGGATGCCCAACAGGTGAATGTCCCTTTTAGCACCTAATCATTCTCTCAACAAAGAAATAAGCAGAAGATCAGGGAGTTAGGTTCTGGCGGCCGCTTTTTCTAGCGCTATAACTCCGGGCAACTGCTTTCCCATGAGAAATTCTATGAGAGCTCCTCCAGCGGTACTCACATACGACATCTTATCCGCAAGGCCTAGATCTTCCACAGCCGCAACGGTGTGTCCACCGCCCACTAACGAGAACGCTTTTGAGGTGGCGACTGCCTCGAGAATCCCCTTGGTTCCGCGCATAAATTCCTCATTCTCGAAGACTCCCACAGGACCGCTGACAACAATTGATTTGGCTTTTCGAATAGTTTCGCCGTATTTTTCGGTTGTCTCTGTTCCAATGTCGAGGATTGGATAATCGGAAGGCAGTTCGTTGACTTTGATTTCCCTTCGCTTCTTCTCGACCTCGATAGCCACATCGATGGGCACTTCGACGTTCTGAGGATATTCCTCCATCAAGCCTCTTACGCCTGGCACAAAACGCATCAGTTCCTTCTTTTCCAAGAACTGCACATTCGGTTTTCCGAGATCAAAGCCCTTAGCTGCTAAGAATACATGTCCCGCAACTCCCCCGGTTAGTACGTGGTCGGCGATGTTGTTATCCAACACATATCGCGATATCTCCAAGGCGTCGTCGGCTTTGGCGCCTCCAAGAATGAAGACACATGGTTTCTCCGGCGCTTCCAAGACTTTCTTTAAAGCTTTGACTTCCCTTTCCATGATGCGTCCGGCGACACTGGGCAGCAGAGCAGTGAACCCGACTATTGATACGTGGGCTCTGTGAGCCGCTGCGAAGGCGTCATTAACGAATACATCTACCAGCGGAGCAAGTTTCTTCACTAATTCGCGCTTTGAATGTTCTTCAGGTGTTCCTTTTTTCCTTTCCTCTGGAAAGGTTCTGACGTTCTCAAGGACCAGAACTTCTCCAGCTTTCAGTTTCTTGATGGCGTTTTGCGCTTTTTTGCCAAGGATATCATCAACATACTTTACTGGCATGTCTAAGATATTGCTGAGAATTTCTGCATGTTCCTTGAGGGGAATGAAGTCTGGTTCTCCGGGTCTGCCTTGGTGCGCGAGAATGACGATCTTTGCGCCTTTCTTAGAGAGTTCGCGGATGGTTTCTGCGTGCAATCTTATTCTTGTATCATCTAGGATCTTTTTGGTTTGGGTGTCGATGGGAGAGTTGAAGTCTACTCGGATCAACGCGGTTTTGTCTCTAAAATTGAAGTCGTCCATGGTTAGGAATTTTGGCATGCTCTCACCTAATTTTCTGTGAAAAGGAATGTGAGTGGTTCGGAAGGTTGTCTGTTGCTCGTGTGGTTAGGCGTACTTGCAGATTTTCTCTATCATGCGGACCATTTTGACGGAGTAGCCCCATTCGTTGTCGTACCATGCTAAGACTTTGACGAGGTTTCCTATGACCATGGTTGAGAGGCCGTCTATGATGGCTGAGTTGGGGTTATGTATGAGGTCTGAGGATACCAATGGGTCTTCGCTGTATTCTAGTACTCCTTTCAGTTTCCCTTTGGCTGCTTCTTTGAAGGCGTTGTTGACTGCTTCTTTGGTGACTTCTTTCTCTACTATGGTTACGAAGTCGACGATGGAAACGGTTGGTATCGGAACTCTTAAGGCGAGGCCGTTCATTCGTCCTTCGAGTTCTGGTAGCGTTAAGGTGGCGGCTACAGCGGCACCTGTGGTTGTAGGTATCATGTTGAAAGCTGCTGATCTTGCTCGGCGGAGGTCTTTGTGTTGCATGTCAAGAAGCCTTTGATCGTTTGTGACTGCGTGGACTGTTGTCATGAGTCCTGCTTTGATGCCGAATTTGTCGTTTAGGACTTTGGCTACTGGTGATATGCAGTTTGTTGTGCATGAGGCTAGTGAAATTATGTGGTGTTTGTTGGGGTCGTACTTGTCGTCGTTTACACCATAGACCACTGTTAGGTCTGCGCTGGGCGCTGGGCTCATTGGTGCTGAGACTAGTACTTTTTTAGCTCCTGCTTGGAGGTGTTTTGCTGCGTCTTCTTTCTTCCTGAACCGTCCGGTGGACTCTACTGCGAGGTAGACACCCATGTCTTTCCATGGCAGTTTTGCTGGGTCTGGTTGTGCTAGGACTGTTAGTTTTTGGTCTCCTACGAGGAGGGTGTTGTCTTTTACCTTTACATCGAAGGGTAGTGGTCCATGACTTGTATCGTGCTTTAAGAGGTGCGCAAGGGTTTTTGCATCGGTTAGGTCGTTTACTACTGCAAAGTCTATGTCTGTTTTTGTTTCTAATGCTGCTCTGTAGAGAAGGCGTCCGATTCTTCCGAATCCGTTTATTCCTACTTTTACCATTCTTTATTTTCACCTTATGTTGTGTCAGTTTAGTCTGGGACTTTTTCCTAAAAAACTTTCGCTACTGGTGTTGTGTTCATCTCTGTGTCTTGCAGAAAAAGGTTTAATTGTGAAAATCTGGCAGCCCTTCTCAAGGATGTGTTTCAGTTCTCCACATCCATATCTTCCGTGCGCTTGCCTAGGCTCTGGTCTCATACGCGGGCTTCGGCGCAACAGTCAGACCAAGATGTCTTCGCTTATTTTTGCCCTGCCTTTTTCGATGGGTACCCCCTCTTTCAACAAGAGACTCCTTCTTGACTCGGCTCCTCTTCTGTCTCCTCCGAATCCGCCATCTGATCTAACAACACGGTGACATGGAACTATTGGTGCAAGAGGATTCTTATGCAAGGCATTGCCGACAGCTCGATAGGCGCGTGGTCTGCCAATCTTTTCAGCTATCCTCTTGTATGTGCTGACCTTTCCCTTCGGAATCTTGAACGTGGTGACTAAGACAGCCTTTTCGAAGTCGGTCTTGTTGCTTAAGGAATTGATTACATCTTTCTCGCTCTTGATCTCCTCTTTGTTCAGTAGCAATTCCTCTCCTACAGATTATCGAAAGCCTCTTTCATATGTTTAATGGCTTCTTCCTCGTGGGGTTTGACTTTCCTGAGTATCTGCGCACCTTTCTTTCGGGCTTCTAACCCCATTTCGCCCTTGAACTTGAAGGGGAAGGTTCCAGTGAACTTTTTCATGAGCTCCCAGCCTTTCTCGTAGCACTCGGCAGCTTTCAGTACGTGTTTTGAGGGGTTCCCAGGGTACTTCCCGGAGAGGCGCTTTAGGAACTCTGCACACATGTATCTGCCTTCACGGACGCAGGCGCCCACATAGCTGTTGCCGTGATAGATCTGTTTTTCCTCTGGAAGTTGCTCAAGAACATTCGCCCATTCATCTAATGCTGCAGGGCCACCAACATAATTGTCAAGAATTGGAACATTGCCTGTGGCGAAGCGGACAGCCCTCTCAAGGGCCTCTTTGTCATCGGCGGTGGCATCCCGCTCAACTCTGTCTCGAAAGAAGAAGGCATCAATACAACCTGGCGCTTTTAGGTCGTAGAAAGGAATGGAGTCTTCGGGTTGATCAGTGAGTCTTCGGAAGGTACTTACTATATACTGGTTCCCTTTATAGCCCTTGACAATTCCGTACTCTGGTAAGACGAGTCCCCAGAGGACCACAGGTCGATCTCTTTCGTCTATCTCTCGTTTGATTTTATCGAAGAATTTTCTTGCTATCTCGATTTCTTGAGGTGTTGGGCTACCCTCCTTCTCTGGATACGAATGGGGATAATCATAGTGTTCCACGGTCCATCCGAAGCTTTCTGTCCCTTCGTGAATCTGCTTCCAAGTCTCAAGAGGTAGGGCGGTTGGTCCTGAAGGACAAGTCACGCCTTTAGAAACGTTGATTATAAATGCGTAGCCAGAGCGTCCACCCACATCAACGGTGTCGCAGTCGACTCCTAAGGCTTGTAGTGAACCAGCCATGGCACCCGTGTAGGACAGCCAGCATGGTTGATATTCAGCTTTTTTGCTAACTACTTTCTTACTCAACTCTGTTCCCTCAATCCAACCCTTGGTGTAGCGTCTGAGTACGAGCTCCCTTCTCTCCTCTTCCCTCTGAACAGAATCCCTGTACACGGTCGCTGCTGCGTTTAGTAGTTCTTCACCGTCGACTGTTAAATTGTATTTTCCCCTGGCAACCCTCTCGACAAGTCCCTTGTCTATAAGCTGGTTCAAATGGTTGACAAGCGCTGTTTTCGACAGTCCTGAATGGTGCTTCAATTTCGCGAAGTCCCGTTCTCCTCGTTTGAGTAGCGCTAGTGTCTGTATCCTCGCAGAATGGGCCACCGATTTTAGTAATCCAGCCACTCCTTCAGGAGATTCGAAGAGAATGCTTTGTAACTCCTCATCGCCGGTTCTCTTACTCAATTAGGCTACACCCTAGGCGCATTCGCAATCTAAGATTTTATCAACATTTAAAAGTTTCGATATATGTGAACTTAAGTACTACTTTTTGTGAACATCATACCGTATTGGAACAGAATACTATCGCAGTCTCTCATCATCTCTGCCGCCGTGTGCGGCGCGCGACCAGAGAACGTAGATATTGCTGATACTTCTGATTATTCAGAAATATTTAAATACTCTGCAAGCGTTGAACTGTAAGTGTGGAGTCAGTCATGAGTTGTTCTGGAGAAAGTGGAGACTGCAACGTTCTTGAGAGTGTAGTGAGTGTCGATGAGCGGGGACAGCTAGTATTGCCGAAGGATCTTAGGGAAAAGTGGGGTCTTCAGGGTGGTGACAAATTAGCTATCGTGACGTGCGTGAAAGGAGGAGAAATATGCTGTGCAACGCTGGTTAAGGCAGATTTGCTGACAAAGAACTTCCAACTGAAACTTGACTGGACACAAGAGACTGAATCATCGGGATCAACGTCCAAGAGGTGAAATGGGATGGAAATAAAAGAGAAAGAAGTCAAAGAGTTCGTTAAGAAGAGGTATGGTCAGATAGCAAAGGTCGAAAAAACATGTTGCACATCGTGTGACGGCGGACCTGCGGCTACGGATGTGGCATTGCGGATAGGCTACTCAGAAGAAGACCTGAAGAATGTTCCAGAAGCATCAATCATGGGATTGGGCTGCGGAAATCCAGTCGCGCTAGCCAGCTTAAGAGACGGTGAAACAGTATTAGACCTAGGATCCGGGGCTGGAATCGACGTTTTCCTAGCAGCGAAAAAAGTAGGCGCAAAAGGAAAGGTTATCGGAGTCGACATGACGGAAGAAATGATTCACAAGGCGAGGGCTATAGCGTCAAAAAATGGCTATCAAAATGTCGAGTTCCGACTAGGTGAAATCGAAAACCTACCAATTGAAGACAACTCCGTTGACGTCATTCTAAGCAATTGCGTGGTTAATCTCTCCCCTGACAAGGAAAAAGTGTTTCAGGAAGCCTACAGAGTATTGAAACCTGGTGGCAGAATCATGATCTCCGACTTAGTTACGGAAGGAGAATTGCCAGAAGAGATCAGAAAGAGCTTTGACGCTTGGGCCTGCTGCATTGCAGGCGCGCTTGAAAAGAATCAATATCTTGGCACCATAAAAAGTGTCGGGTTCCAAAACGTGACCATCGTTTCCGAAACCGCTTACACTATAGATGTTTCCCACGAACTGAAAGGCAAAATAATTAGCGTTCAGGTCGAGGCTCATAAAGGCTAGAGGATAGGGTGAATTCGCGCCCTAAATCCATACTTTCAACGAGTGTGTTGCTCCTACCTTCTCCTGCAAGTGTCAGAGACTTGTGCAGAGCCACATGTTCGTAAGACTTCCCGACGCGACGAGCATTAGCTGTTCATCCAAAGTATCAGGGTATCCAGTGTTACTTGGACTGCTGCAAAATATTCGCCAGTATCAACTTTATGAGCTGCGCGCGCAGGCAAGGTTTATATCTGCTTCAGTCAGAGAGTGAGAACCGACATTGCAGGGGTTGGTTGGAATGGAAAAACCCGGATTCATAGTTAAGTTTTATGACAAGGCGTATGAGGACAAGACTATAGACGAACTGGTAAAGGCACCGGTTTCCGCAATAAGCGGAATTAGTGAATCAGACGCTGTCGTCTTGAAAGGAGCCTTTCGAATTAGGACAGTTGAAGACCTTGCCACGCACAAATATGTAAGGGTTGCCCAAGGAATGAAATACCTATCAGAATGTTCTGTGCAGGTTCAAGGCATGACTTTCGAATCCAAATCATATCAAAACCTAGCAAAGAAACCGATTTCAGCAATCTCTGAAGTCTCTGATAACGATGCTGCTCTTCTCAAAAGGATCTTCGGAATTGATTCAATTGAGGAATTGGCTGGAAACAAATACGTATTGATAGCTCAGACAACGCTTGCAATGGCTTCGATGCTACAGTTCCTCAGGGCGGCTGGGATCCTGTAGAGAGCGCCACGGAATTACGCGGGCAAAGTAAATACTTAAATTTAAAATAAATGGTCTTACTATTCTCAAAAAAGGACGCAAGACGTCATATTCAACTGCCAGGATTGGTTATTCGAATTAAGTGCGGAGAAGTCTATTTTGGTGGTGACCAAACTCGACCCTAAGTTCAAGGATCAAGTTTCGAAGGTTCCTGGAGGACAGAACATAAAGCGATGCTATCAATGTGGAACATGCAATGTTGGATGCCCGGTGAGGGAGATAGAAGAAAAATACAATCCCAGAAAGATCATACGCATGACCGTTCTCGGCATGAAGGAAAGGGTCCTTTCAAGCGACTTCATATGGCTGTGTTCTGCATGTTACACTTGTGACGAACGTTGTCCTCAGGACGTTAGAATAGCTGAAGTGATGAACGCACTCAAAAATCTAGCTGTCAGAGAAGGTTATGTTCATAAGTCTTTTGCAAAGCGAGTGGAACTCGTAGGCGCTGAGGGCAGATTGTTCCCCGTAAGCCAGTTTGACAACGCTAAACGGAAGGAAATTGGATTGCCAGAAATTCCACCCAAGAACGAAGAGATTCAAGAGCTCTTCAAACTGACGGGTTTGAACAAACTGTCAAGCACTGAAGGAGGAGAATAAAGTGAAGTACGCCTTCTTCCCAGGATGCCTCGCACCAGTAATGGCTAGACAGTTTGAGCTATCAGCGAGGAAAGTCGCCAAAAAACTTGGAGTGGAACTCGTAGACATAGAAGACTTCGCTTGCTGCGGCTTCCCAATAAAATCCGTAGACCAAGAAACAGCACTGCTTCTGGCTGCCAGAGACCTGAGCGTTGCTGAGGATTCGGGAGTAGACATATGCACCATCTGCACAGGTTGCGCCTCCACGCTGGCAGAAGCCAACAAAGAGCTGACGCACAATGATGATTTGAGGAAGAAGATCAACGAGAAATTGCAGAAAATAGGTCGGGCTTACAAGGGAGAATCCAAAGTCAAACATTTCGTGCGAGTTTTATACGAAGACATTGGGCCTAAGATGATTAGAAACCAGGTTAAAAACAGCTTGGAAGGGCTAAAGTTAGCCTCCCACTATGGATGTCATTATCTAAAACCCTCCGATGCCTTTGACAAATTCGAGGACCCGGAATATCCGAGAACTCTAGATGAACTCATCTCCGCACTGGGCGCCGAGACCGTAGAATATGAAGACAAGACACAGTGTTGTGGCGGAGTGATTCTGGATGTTGACGATAACATTGCGTTGGCGATGGCTCAGAAGAAACTCGACCACGTTAGCGCTATCGGCGCCGACGCGATGGTTCTGATGTGCCCCTTGTGTGGCTCCATGTATGACAGAAATCAGAGAGTGATAGAGAGAAGATTCAGTGCTGCATATAACCTCCCCGTATTGTTCTACCCTCAAGTCCTTGGGCTGGCTCTCGGAATGGACCCAAAAGGACTAGGGTTGGACATGAACCGTGTGAAAACATCTGATTTGCTGAGTAAACTTGGTGTCTAAGCTTGGAAGCTTGCTATTCTCCTGTCTTTTCCTCTAGTCCCTTTTTCCATCTGTGAATCAATAAAGTTTCATCGATCTTGATGAGTTCTCTGACGTGCTCTGCGTAGAGTTCTGGGTTCAATAATTTTCCTTGCTCCTTGTCAAGGTTTGTGGGGCGGACAATTGCTATCCAACCTTCGCCGTAAGGATCAGTGTTTATGATACTGGGAGTGTCAGAAAGTCCGTTGTTAAATCTGAGAACTACGCCTGAAACAGGGCTCAATATCTCAGCAACACATTTTACTGACTCTATTTTGCAGAGTGTCCCCATCCGTTTGACTTTCGCCCCTCTATTTCCTACGTAAAAGTATGTAATCTCCCTCAAAGCTTTCTGAGCGTAGTCTGTGATGCCGATTCTGGCGGTGTCAGCGTTTTCCAGTAAGATCCACTCGTGTTCTTTGATGTAGCTACAATTTTCGGGGATGTCGTATGTGCCAACTTTCATTCAATCAGCCTTCTAGAGGTCCCATCATCTCCTTAAGCGTTATAGGCCTGCCCCAAATCCGGAGTTCAGCCTGACGAAAGTTCCTACCTGCGTCGCCGTATTTTCTTTGCGACAATTTCCGCAGCTGTAGCGACGGGTTCTACAGTTTCGGCAACTGGAGGAGCATAACTAGTATCCGCTGTCGAAAGCTCTAAGGCCGTCATTTCCTTTTGTATTGCCACAGATAGCATGTTGATTCTCTGTGCCACGTCTTCTCCACCAACTATCTGGGCTCCCATAACTCTTCCCAAAACGGGCTCAGCCACAATTTTTACTCTAACTTCTTTTCCTCCTGGGAAATAGTGGGCCCGTGTTTTTCCTGTGATGCTTGCACTGAGGGTCTGGAAACCTACCTTGGCGGCTTGATACTCTGAGAGTCCTACTGCACCGATCTCAAAGTCGAAGATTTTTGAAACGGCGCTACAAATGACGCGTGGATTGGCAGCGTATCCTCCTGCGGCGTTTATCCCGGCCGTTGTTCCTTGCCTGACAGCGTTGGTTCCAAGTTGATAGAGGCATGGTAACCCTGTAATTGAGCTTTGAGATTCAACACAGTCTCCAGCCGCGAATATGCCGGAAACACTAGTTTCCATTCTAGGGTTCACTCGAATAGCCCTGGTTACCCCGAGTTCTACTCCTAGGCCCCTTATCAAGTCTGTTCTAGGCCTAATACCTGCTGCCATGGCAACAATGTCTGCTTTTACTTCTTCTCCGCCTACGCTTACGGCTTCAACCCTATCTTTTCCTAGAATCGCATCCACTCGCCTACCTACCATCACGTCAACACCATGTTCTTCGATTTTCTTCTGTGTATAATCGGCCATGTCTTCGTCGAATAGTGCGGGGAGAATATATGGTACTACCTCAATGAGCGTGGTTTTGATTTTACTCGTCGCAAACGCATGTGCTGTTTCTAAGCCAATGAATCCGGCCCCGATGACAACTGCATTCTTAGCCGTCTTCATTGCCTCTTGAATTGCTGTTCCATCATTCACTGTCCGTACTGCAAACACACCTGGAAGGTTGCGACCTTTCAGTGGTATAATAAATGGTTCCGCGCCAGTGGCGAGGATCAATGAATCATATTTGAGTGCTTCGATATTCCCTTCCTTTCCTTCGATTAACACAATTTTATCATCGGGATTGATGGACCTAGCGATGGTTTCAAGGCGTAGATCAAATTTCATCATTCTATAATGTGATGGGGGAAAGGCTGTGAGGTCTTCAAAACTGGGTATCTCACGCGCTAGCACGTAGGGTATACCGCAACGGGAGTAGGCTGGATAAGGCTCCTTATCAATTAAAGTTACTTCGACCTTGGGATCGGTCTTGCGGGCCGCGTTTGCGGCGTGAACCCCAGCAGCGTTGGCGCCAATAATCACTATTTTCTTGGGCAAACTTAGTTCTCTCCCAGGCTATTCACTTCGAAGAGACTATAGGGTTACGTTGCTTCCTAATATTTATTGTTCTCCAACTTGCACCTAAGAAATCCCTAAATAATGTCCAAAACTATACTAACGTTCAAGGTTTGTTGTTATGGAGGAGATTAAGACATTCAAGGACTTGACTGGGGAAGTAGTC
Organism: uncultured Candidatus Bathyarchaeia archaeon; assembly: GCA_964347855.1. Lineage (GTDB taxonomy): Archaea > Thermoproteota > Bathyarchaeia > Bathyarchaeales > Bathyarchaeaceae > CAYGAE01. Next base: position 1,082 of record CAYGAE010000017.1, on the reverse strand, counting down.
GAAAGGGGAATATGCGGCAAGTGTGGTGGATGCATCTCCTTTTGCTCAGCAGGAGAACTCAACGCCTTAGAAATGGGCGAAAACGACCTGCCACGATACATTAACGAGGATAACTGTCAAAAATGCGGAATATGTTACCTCATTTGCCCCCAAACAGATACGCTGAACATGGAGCTTCAGGAGAAATTTGGTTGGAAAGCTCCAATAGGCGATTTTCAGAGAATAACCTCTGCTCGTACGACGAACAAGGAGGTAAAGAAGATTTGCACAGACGGAGGCGTAGTGACCTCCCTCCTCCTATACTTACTTGATCGCAACCTGATAAATGGTGCTGTTGTCTCAAAGAAGACCGGACGCTTCGCTAGAAAGTCAATAATCGCCAGAAAAACTGAGGAGCTCATGGAAGCGGCAGGCTCTACCTTCTCAGGGTCCCTCCATCTAGAAGAGTTGGGAGGAAAATATACTACTTACACTCCCATCCTGTCCACAGTCAAGAGCCTAGAGAAAGGATTTCTGCGGGACATAGCTGTGGTTGGAACCCCCTGCCAGATCAACTCGATCCGAAAGATGCAATGCCTCGGGATCATCCCAGCTCACCTCATAAAATATACAATAGGGCTATTTTGTATAGAGAACTTCTCTTTTGATGACGTATCGAGGGAAAGGTTAGAGAAGAAACTTGACATCAATCTAGAGGATATCGTCAAACTGAACATGAAGGACGACTTCATAATTAGCCTCACCGGGGGCGTGACGATCCATGTGCCTTTAGAAGAGATACACGAAGTTGCTCGCCCAGCATGTTTCACCTGCCACGATTTCAGCAACGAGTACGCTGACATTTCGGTCGGAGGCCTCGGTTCGCCGGATGGATACACTACAACTCTTCTAAGAACAAAGGTAGGCACGGCGATCTATGATGAGGCTCTTCGTAAGGGGTACGTCCATGAGAGAACCTTCGCAGACGTTGAGGAGAGTAGGCTGGAGAAGACGAAGATGCTGGCCAAGATCGTCTCCTTCTCTAGAAGAAAGAAGGTGAGAGCCAAGGAGAGGTTCTCGGAATTGGCTGGAGGATAAGTCCT
>CAYGAE010000016.1:0-21052 GCA_964347855.1 uncultured Candidatus Bathyarchaeia archaeon | reverse complement strand
CTTTGCATGGCCTGCGTTACTTCGTGTCCCACCGAAGCCATAACGGTAGAAGAATGAAAGACGAAGACATCACAAGACAGAGGCACAGACTCACCTAACTACAAAATACTGCGCGCGCACCCACATCCAAACGTTGCATCTTGCCTAAGACATTATCTTCTCTTCAATATCCAATAACCGTTACGACCGCGTCGCTCCCGCGTCGCAATAAGGACGAACGCCTCACATAATTCCGCAAGCGCATATAGGTAAATTCTCTCCGCTCAGGGTTTCTCCCATGATTGTCTTTAGGTTCTTCTAGCATAAACATTTCAAGAAAAATCGCGCGCGCTGTTGCTGTTGTACGACAGTAACAATTGCTTAAATAAATGCAGTTAAAGAGAAGGAGGAGGTGGTGCGCGCTTGATTATTGATGTTCATGTTCACCCACAATTCATAGAACCACAGCAAGGAAACACACCATCTCATCCAGATACTAGAAAACTCGATATTGTGGCCAATCCCCAACACTTTCCTATAGCATTAGCTCAGACATCCCACTCTTACTACCAAAGAAACCACGTCATGTTACCTTTGGCAGAGTTTATTAGTCAAATGGATGACGCAAGAATCGATAGGATCATACTGGTGAACCCAGCGATAAAAGGTGTACCTGTGAATCCGATGAACGAGAGCGTAGCGAAACTATTAGAAGAGTATCCAGAAAGGTTCATCGGCTTCGCTGGGTTTGATCCGAACAACGGAGCGCAGTCCGTACGTGAGATTGAGTATGCAGTAGAAGACCTCGGATTCTCAGGTATCAAAACCGTTGCATCGGCACTTGAGTTAGATATTAATGATCGAGCATTCTACCCCTGCTACAAGAAAGCGGAGGAGCTTGGTGTCCCGATTCTGGTGCACACAGGATCAGTGATTATCAAAGGCGTTCGAGTCAAGCATGTTCATCCATTGATGGTTGATGATGTTGCTTTTGATTTCCCAGATTTGAAAATAATCTGTGCTCACCTAGGTGGATGGCAGTATATGGACGCTATAAGTATGCTACTCCATCACAGCAATGTGTTTGCTGACATATCCTTTTGGCCGTTACACCCATTCCATGTAGATCTTGTGCCGTGGAATCTACTCGAGAAGACAGTATCCGATAAGATACTGTTGGGCAGTGATTATCCAGCAGGGCAGACGCCGAAAGAAGCGGTTAGAGCCGTAAAGAAGCTACCTGTAGGTCAAAGCTTCAAAGAGAAAATACTGGGGAAGAATGCATCAAAGATCCTAAGACTATAATCACGAATTTCATCATCACTTTCCATTGCGAGCTTAAATTGAGCGTGCGCAAATAAAGAATACGCTGAGAGTGTTGAGGATGAATGTGTCACCAGCCAAATATCGCTGGGTTATCTTAATCTTGGTTTATCTCTGTATGCTGGGGTTCGCTTTCACATTCCAATCCCTTCCACCTATCCTCACCTTGATTTCCGAAGAATTGAGACTAACCCATGCTGAGGCCGGTTTGCTGATGAGCCTTTTCTCTTTGCCCACCATATTCTTAGCGATTTCGATAGGCTCTCTTTCTGATCGTCGGGGACCGTATAAGATTGGTCTGGTTTCTCTAATCCTTATGGTTGTAGGAGCGTTAATCTTTGCTGTTAGTCATACCCTGGTATATGCGGGTTTAGGAAGAGTCATTGCCGGTGTGGGAGCTGCAACTATTTCTATAGTGACTGCACAAATACTTGCGCTGTGGTTTAGGGAGCGTGAAGCGGGAGTGGCAATGGGAATTTTTCATACTGCAATGCCAGTTGGCACAATCATAAGTTTTACAACTTTTGGTGGGTTAGGCGAGGGGTTGGGTTGGCGAATGCCAATTTTCGTCACCGCGATGATCAGTGGGATTGGGCTAGCAGCATTTCTGCTCCTCTATAAACCGGCTCCGAACCCACCGCAAGAACCAATTCTTGAGAAGGAAGGATTGTTTTCAAGTTTATTGAAGGTTGAAGTCTTGGCGTGGTTGGTAGGGTTTTGCTGGATGTGGTTTAATGCAGCAGTCATTTCCTTCTCGACTTTTGCACCGGATTTTTTCATCTCAAAGGGGTACAGTATCAGCTTTGCTGGTTTCCTCACCAGCCTACTTATGTGGGGTTCGTTGGGCTTGAGCCCAATAATTGGTCGTTTAGTGGATAAGGTTGGCAATAACGATCTTTTCATCGGAGCAGGTGGAATTGTACTAGCAACCGCAATTTATCTTGTTTCCCAGTCAACCGATTTCCTCCTTTCAATGGTTGTTATGGCCGTGGCAGTCGCCTTCATCCCAACCCCAGTGTTCTCTTTGCAATCCAAGATTCTGAAGACCGAGAATTTAGGATTGGGCTTTGGCATCCTCTCCACGGTCAGTAGCCTAGGAACCTTTTTCGGTCCTTACATAGCTGGTCTCGTCAGAGATAAAACCGGTTCATACGAAATGAGTTTCATCTTCTTATCCACCCTAGCTGTGCTAGTCACCGTAACAGCCATTGCACTGAGAGTCAAGATAAAAAGAGCCACATGACGTGTGTGGATTTGGGGCTAAAATTTAACCCAACCAACCAACCAATGACGGCGCGCGCATACATAACTTATCAAGCGGATTTGTCGTTCAGTGCAGTAGTGTGGTCCTTTGTTTCTGCGTGTGCGCTCATTTGATCCTTTTGATTTCTTGAACTTCGATTTTATTCCAAATTGACAATCCCACTGCTTTGAAGAAATCCTCTGCTGCCTTTTTAGATGGAGCTTCTATGATCCAGTAGGTCTGATGTATCCGAGTGGGACTCCATTTGCTTACAATCTTGATTCCAAACTTCTTGGCAGCTTCCTCTCTCTTTTCAGATAGCTCCTGAAACTTTTTCATAGCCTCGCTGTCGTATATTGGGCATGTTCCCGCTACATGTGTAAGAATCACCGAGAAATCAGGCACAGTATCCACCAAGTCTGAATGGCTGAAAAGGAAACCCGATCCTATAAGAGTTTTGCACATTAACGCCGACAAGAACCCGTGCGCGTGTGTTTCTTTTTGTGTGTATGTTTTGTGTTCTTTATTTGTGTGCGCGCGCTGAAATAAGACTTCATAGTTAGATCATTCCCTTCACCCAGAACGTTGAGTAAAATCCTAGACATTTCTACTAAAACCCCAGCAACAAAAGCCATATATTTAAATAGAATCCCGCTCCGAGTGACAGGATAAGAATTAGCGTGGCAAATGTCTCTTTGTGAAAATCGTAACGTTCGCTGAGAACCAGCATTGACATGGCAACGGGCATACTGTGGATAAGTACCAGCGTTGATCTTTCCAGATCAGGCAGGTCGAATAACATTGTGGTCAAGAATGCTACTATGGGTAGGAATACCATCCTCAGTAGACTCAGTTTGAAGGCTTTGGCTATGTTTGTGTATCTTCTCCCGTAGATGAAGAGCCCAAGCATAAAAATCGCTACGGTGGAGGTTGTGCCTCCCAACATGTGTAAAGAAGTCGCAAGAGGAGAGGGAATCTCTACTCCTATAAGGGACAACAGCAAGCCAGATAGAATTGATAAAATCAACGGGTTTCTGGAAAGCCTCTTCAAAACGCGTTTTAATCCTTCGCGTACCGTGGCATTTTCAAGCGTGTGGAGTTCCAAGACAGTGATTGAGGCTGTAACGCTTATCGGAGATATCGAAGCGGCAGATAATGTTGCCAGATGCTCCCCTCTCAAAGGAGGAGGAAAGGCGAATGTAATGAAGGGAATGCCAAAGAACGCTAGGCTGCCAAATACGGTGCTTAATATGAGCAGATAAAGGGTGTTCTTCGAGAGCCTCAATATCGGGTACAGAGATGTGTAGACCGCCAGCACAACCAAGATTGGGACTATCCCTGCGAGCATAAATCTCAGAGTTTCTTCTTCGGCGAAGTTCGTTTCGGCCATGTTGACGAAAAAGAGAGCTGGCAATGCAAAATAATATACGTAGGCGCTGAATACGCGTTCGTCGCCCGACTTTAGGAATCCCTTCTTTCTCGAAAAGTACCCGGCGCCGATTAAGAGGAGAATAGGGATTATCGTTCTTACGAAAATGTTGATGCTCATTCTCTTCCGCTCATCTTGTGGTTGATTGTGCACCGAAAGACTTATAAAACTAATATGAATATAGTTTCATTTGAAAGTTATCTCATTTGAATGGTGGTAGGCTGTATGAAGAAAAATCTGAGCGAGACTTGCTATCTGTTCTTTTCCACATTGGCAAATCCTACTCGCCTCGCAATTCTGGAACTTCTCCGCGACGGGCCGAGGAATGTGACCGAGATTTCTGAGGCTCTGAATCAGGAGCAGAGCATGATCTCGCATAATCTTAAGCCCCTAGAGAGGTGCGGGTTTGTCTTTTCGGAAAGAAAGAAGAAAGAACACTTCTATTCATTGAACAAGGAAACCATGGATCGACTCTTCAAGGTCTTCTCCTACCATGCTGAAAAATATTGTCCAACCGAAGGAAAGTGTCTAAGCGCCCAGGATCTTAGGGAACGGAAGAAGCGGAAGGCTTCGAGGCCATTATACGTAGCTCGTTCGTGATGAAGTGAATTCGATGGTTTTAAGGAGCATCGTTAGAATCGACGAAGAGAAATGCACTGGCTGTGGCTTATGTGTGCCTGCATGTGCCGAAGGAGCCATCACAGTAATCAATGGAAAAGCCAAATTGATCAGCGACACGTACTGCGATGGTTTGGGCGCCTGCTTAGGAGAGTGCCCTGTAGGAGCCATAACTATCGAGGAAAGGGAAGCCGAAGAGTTCAATGAAGAAGCAGTGAAAGAACATCTGAGGGAAGGACCATCAGTTCCTGCAGTTCACCCCCCTCATTCCATCCATCACCCTTGTCCCTCATCCCACATAATGCACTTTGAGAGAGATCTTAATGAGAAAGAGGTCGTGACAACTTCAGAAAAAAGAGAATCCGCACTCTCTCAGTGGCCCGTACAGCTCACATTATTGCCGCCCACCGCACCGTTCTTCGAAAACGCGGATCTGCTAATAGCCGCTGATTGTGTACCCTTTGCCTACGCTGACTTCCATAGCGACTTTCTAAAAAGTAAGAAACTTGTGATTGGATGTCCCAAACTTGATAACGCCGAGTCCTACAGGCAGAAGCTAACCGAAGTATTCAAGACGAACAGCATCAAGAGCGTCACCGTGGTCAATATGGAAGTGCCATGTTGTTTTGGACTGTACCGCCTCGTCAAAGATGCCTTAGACGCTTCGGAAAAGAATATTCCCCTGAAACAAGAGATAATAAGTATAAAAGGAGACAAAACCTCCCGTCCACACTTCCGTTAGGCACTAGAGCGGTGAAGAAGTCTTGCCTCGAAACGTTGAAGCCTGTCCGGGTATAAGGAAGTTTGTTAGGCCGGTTCCCGAATATTTCCCGTGTCCTAACTGTGGCGGAAGTGTGGAGATCTGGAGCGACGAAACCACGGGGGTATGCGATACCTGCAACAAAGAATTCGGCAGACCTGACAAAGAACCATCCTGCCTAGACTGGTGTGAGTACGCCGATAAGTGCAGAGAACTCATCAAGAGCAAGAAGCAGTAACGTCAAAGAGCATGAAGGACTACTGCGCGCGCACTGCACATATGATCCTTCGGAAACTTATATAAGCGAGGCAACTTAGCAAACGTTTCTTTTGTATAGAAACTGTAGGAGGGGTGCGTATGACATCAAAAAAACTGATGGACCTGCTGAATAGAGGAATAGCGCGCGAGCTTCAAGTGTCCATTCAGTATATGTGGCAACATGTCTTGGTCAAAGGCCTTGAAAGCGCTGCAGTCAAGGACATTTTTAAGAAAATCGCTATCACAGAGATGAAGCATGCAGAGGAAATTGCCGAGAGACTGGCCTATCTTGGCGAGACACCTACACTAAAGCCCGATCCCATCTTTGTAGGTGACAGCCTAGAAGAAATGCTTGAAAACAACGTCAAAGCAGAAGAGGAGGCGATAGCTCTCTACAAACAGACCATCAAAGCTGCAGATAATGAAGGTGATGTCACAACCAGAAGGCTATTCGAAGGAATCTTGGGTCAAGAAGAGGCCCATCATGATATGTTTACGAAGCTCTTAGGGAAATAGACTTCCCAACAACCCGCGAGAGAGAAGAAGGGAATTGGCGCTCAAAAAAGCGGTTAGAGAGTCGACCGAAGGCAATCTTAAGAGCGCGTGTACCAGTGAAAGCCAAACGCGCGCATCCGATCCAAATCTACCAAGCCTGTGGATACACCATTGAAAGCGACGCGCTGGACAGGTGGCCATCTGCAAAGCTTTGAAAGAAAGATTCAAAATATTTCAGTAGGCCAAGATAGGAGGTGAGAAGATGAAAGGAAAGAAGCCGAAGATTCTTGTTCTATTCTACTCGATGTACGGTCATATCTTCAGGATGGCCAAGGCAGTCGTCGAAGGTGTTCAAGAGGCCGGCGGTGAACCCATTCTTAAGCAGGTGGCCGAACTCGTTCCAGAAGAGTCTTGGACCGAGGATATAAAGAGAATAAAAGAATTGATGACGAACATACCAGTCGCGGACCCTCGACAAGACCTCAAAGAGATTGATGGAGTTGTTGTGGGCACTCCAACCCGCTTCGGCAATATGTGTGCCCAGATGAGAAACTTTTGGGACGAAACTGGAGGTGCTTGGATGTATGGCACTCTCATCGGCAAACCAGCAGCAGTGTTCACTAGCTCCAATACTCAACACGGCGGACAGGAAACCACCATCATATCGACCCATCTTACTCTTTTACATCACGGTTGCGTCATCGTCGGTTTGCCCTACTCTTTCAAAGAGCAGATGACTATGGAGGAAATAACCGGTGGTTCCCCTTACGGAGCTTCAACTATCGCCGGTGGTGGTCCACCCTATGAACGCATGCCCTCCGCCAACGAGCTAAAGATAGCAAAGGGTTTAGGCAAACACCTAACGACATTCGCCAAGAAGTTAGCTTCCTAGTTGAACAACCCCGCAAAAGCAAAATTCGTGTGGGGTCCGTGGCTTTCCTTCGTGGCAAATGTGCCTGTAGTTCGCGGAGTAGTGGAGCGCGCGCGGTAGGTTGGCCTACATCAATCGCTATAATTCCAGTTGTAGGAAGAGCATTCAGCAAGCTAGCTAAGTAATCGATAGTCTTGCAATTTACATGTTCACGCCGTTAATTTGAGCGCTGCAGTAGGAACATGCAGAGCCATCAATTTTGTTTTCCAGGATCCGGTAGCCATAGCGACGAATCAGTAGTTTCCCACATTCATAGCAGTAGGTGTTTTCTCCAGCTTCGCCAGGCACATTTCCTTCATAGACGTATCTCAACCCCGCTTTCAGCCCAATCTCTCGAGCTCGACGGAGAGTGTCGATGGGTGTGGGAGGCAGATCAATGAGTTCATAGGTGGGGTAGAACCGGCTGATGTGCCACGGTATCTCCTCACCCACCTCCTTGATGAACTCGGCGATTCTCCCCAGTTCCTCCTCCGAGTCGTTAAGAGTTGGAATAATCAGAGTTGTTAGTTCAATCCAGATTCCCAAGCTCTTGTGAAGTTTTATGGAGTCTAATACGGGTTGCAGGCGGGTGCCACAGTTCTTGCGGTAGAAGTCGTCGCGAAAACTCTTGAGGTCAATGTTCGCGGCGTCTAAATATGGCTTTATCTCCACGAGAGCCTCTTCAGTGATGTACCCGTTCGTCACGAAGAGGTTCTTAATTCCCTCTTTACTCGCTAGTTTAGCTGTGTCATAGGCGTATTCGAAGAAAATCGTGGGCTCGCTGTACGTGTAGGCGATGCTCTCACAGTTGTACCGCTCGGCCGCCGCAACAACGTCTTCTGGGGACATGTCTTGTCCAGGTATAGTACCACGGTATCTGGGCGCCTGCGAAATCTCAAAGTTCTGACAGTTCCCACATCGGAAGTTGCATCCCACTGTGGCGATGGAATAGGCTCGCGACCCAGGAAGAAAATGGAAGAGGGGCTTCTTTTCTATGGGGTCCACAGCGTTGGCTACGACTTTGCCGTAGACCAAGCTGTAGAGGGTTCCTTTCCTGTTCTCCCGAACTCCGCAGATTCCCCTCTTCGAATCGGTTATTCTGGGACATCTGTGACTACACAGATTGCACTTAACCACATTATCGCTCACCTTTTCGTAAAACATTGCCTCTTTCATTTTGAAGCCATCTATCTCCCTCAGAGGAGCATGGCCTCACTTAAAACGTTCCAAAATGCCCACTAACCTCACATAGCCTAGGCGCGGTTTTTATTCAACCTTTCAGGCAATAAGCCACCAGAATCATGCGCGCGCGCCTTACGCGCGTGACTTTAATTTCACGGTTTCGTCAACCAGTTTTCTTATTCTCTTTTCGATATTCGGGTTCTTCAATTTCATGTTATCAAAGTCTTCATCGTTCACGAAAACAGTTCGTGGATTAGAGATCACTCTGAAATAATTCATTAGAGCCTGCAACTGTCCTTGAACCTGCAAGAAGCTTATGGTGCCTCCTGACTTGATGATAAAACCAGCCACACTTCCTTCCAAAGCCTTATAGTTCACATGTTCGAAGAGGTTCTTCAACGCGGAGCTAAGCAGACCATTGTATATAGGAGAACCTAGAATGAACGCATCTGAATGCTCAACGACGTCTACAGCGCGTTTCGTAGTATCATCGTACTCGGCTTCAAATCCTTTGAAATTGTCTATTCTCGTTTTTCCAAGATCCAAGTATACAACATCATCATGGTTCTTCCGTGCATATTCGTAGGCAATGTCAGTGAGCGCTCTAGTCAAAGATTCTTTCCTAAGGCTACCACATACGATGAGCAGTTTCATCCTAAAATCGATCTCATCTAGTGTTTTGGGATATTAATTCCTTGCCTCGCCCAATAACATCAACCAAGTGCGCGTTTCATCGCAGGAAAACTGGGAGAGAAAGGAGAGATGTGATGGCTGCTCCTGCGCACTGTTTCCCGCTGTTGAGGAACATTTATCGTGTGGGGGAAGGGCATCGAATAGCTTGCCTGATGAGTCGTTTTTTCCTCAACAGAGTCGGGCGCGATCCGAGAGTTATTATATGACATATGTCATATTTAAACGTTTGTTTCGGCGCAAGCCCACGCAGACAATGTGGGTAGGATTTCTCGGACTATCGGAAAGTTTGCTGACACTCTGAGAAGCTGGACTTGCGCGCGCCAAATGGATTGCTGCCTTCGACACCTGTCTGGAACGATATTCGAGAAGGCGCACGCTGGGCTCTATAGAAAATCTGTGGCCATTTTGTATAGATAGCGGCTCCAGTCTGCGGCTTCCTTCCTCAACATGTCAGAGAGGTCCTGCAGCATTTCGTGGTGTTTCCTTTCGTCCTCGATGATCTGCGTCAGAATCCGCTTAAACCGCTTCTCTTTGATAGACTGGCCGATCCTCTTCGCTTGTTCCAGCATTCGACTCTCTTCTTTGATGTGCGCCGCAACCTCAGCAGCCATCGCATTTCTACTGGCTTCACCGATAAAGGCACCTTCATTCAAGTCGATTAGAATCTGATACGTATCGGAGTGTCTCATAGTGTCCAATATGATTCGGTGAATAAACAGTCTAACAAAGGGATTCTTGAAAGAGTCCTGCCAGAAAGTGAGTCCTTTCGCAACCCTGTCCTCGAAAGCCTTCTGTTCTTTCAACCTCGCAATAGTCTGCTTGTCTACTTTTTCCCATGCCAAACCAATCCACCTCCTACATGGCGAAGGGAAGCTATCTCTTATAATTCTGCCGTTCTCCAGCAACGCCGCATGTGGGCGCATGCTGCATGTAACGTCCACGCCACTTGCCTATAGTAAGAATCCATCTTGGGCCCCGGTTTGAGGATGGTTCATGCTTTGTACGGGAAGCTCTTTGCCATCTTTTCGATGCGAGACTTGTTACGCGTAAAACGAAGAGCCCCTAGGAGCGCGCACGGTCGAACCAAAACTAGCGATTTCAACACTTTCGATGACATTTACATTTGTTCTCTTCTATCGACAACTCCAAATCTATAAGCATATTCTCAACTTCTTCCAGAATCTCCTGATTCCCACCTTTCATGGCTTCCGCTAACATCAACTGAGCTTCATCTCTCACTGCTAGAAGATTCTCCTCGCCTTTCTTGAAACTGTCATACTTATTACGTAGGCGCTTCACCTTAACTTCCATGCGCATCACCATCCTAGGTTCATAATATAGAAGGTTCTTTCTTAAACCTTGAGCTTTTTCCTGAGACTTTCAGTCTGTATGCCCCCGCGCGCACAGATCCAATGGGGAAATATTGTTTTGCACGAAACAACCAACTTATGAAAACGTGGGGAGAGAAAAATAGGATCAGAAATTGGCCAAGTCTCAGTTGTATGTGAATTCAAGGTCGTCAAAGAATGAAATGTTAAGAAAGGCAATTCACATAAGCGGTTTCCTAGTACCTCTAGTATTGGTCCAGTTTGTCAGTACACTTTTGGTTTCTGTCGCGCTGTTTCTGGCAGTTATTCTGTATACGATGTCCGAGGTCGCTAGAAACCATGAAATGAACTTTCCAGTGTTCTCAACAGTAACACGAAAAGCCGCAAAATCTATTTTCGAGGCAAAGCATTTTGCGACAGCTCCGATTGCGTTCACTTCAGGAATAATCCTATCTCTCCTAATCTTTCCACTCCCTATAGCCTACACATCAATTGCAGTACTCACACTCGGAGACAGCTTCGCCAGCATTTTTGGAAAGAGTTTCGGAAAAACTCCCCACCTACTCAACAGAGACAAGACGCTTGAGGGCACAATTTGCGGCTTCATAGGTGCCTTTCTAGGGTCAATTCTTTTCATGACCCCCATGAAGGCCCTAGTTGCAGTCGCTGCAGGAATGTTTGCAGAATCTCTTCCTTTGCCAATCGATGACAATTTAGTTGTTCCTTTATCTGCTGGAACGGCGCTAATCGTTTTTTCGTCTTTATGATACTGCATGCATGCAAAGGTTATTGCCCGGTAGATGGTTCTGGAAAAAAGCAGGTTGACCAGTAGTCCACTAACCGTTGGTTATCGGCCGAGATCATTAGCCCCAAACCCAAATGTTCATAACTTTTGAAGTAAGAAGAATTCTAGACACAAGGGAACTCGCTTGTCTGCAGATATTAGGAAAAGGCTCAAACAGCTGAATGAGAAGGAACTTCATGAAATAGCCAAGTTGAAGAAGATCAATGTTCCCAGGACCTGGTCTAAGAAACTCATTCTGGAACTCCTCGCTTTGAATGTGTCCGCGAGCGATATTCGGAACATCGGGACAAGACCTTTGGAGAAAAGGATAGAATCCACGGATGTTTCTGCAATTATCGTAAAGGATCTTGTTAGGCAGTTTGAGGATATTACCGCTGTTGATAGCCTGAATCTGGAAATCAAGCAAGGTGAACTCTTCAGTCTTCTGGGACCAAATGGGGCCGGAAAAACTACAACAATCAACATCCTTTGCGGGATACTCAAACCTACAAAAGGCACTGCCATCATTGCAGGTTTCGACGTGACGAAGAATCTCGAAGAAATCAAAACCGTAATTGGTGTGTGTCCTCAGGAAGCTGCCGTTTTCAAGTTTCTCAATGCTCGCGAGAATATTGAGCTCTTTGGAAATCTGCATGGAATACCCAAGAAGAAGCTCGAAGAACGAACGGATACGTTTCTGGAGCTTTTGGGGTTGGCAGAGGCCAGTAAAAGGATGGCGAAAGGCTATAGCGGCGGAATGCTTCGGAAACTCAATCTTATAATGGCTTTGATCAGTGATCCACAGATTGCTTTCCTTGACGAACCAACGGTTGGAATGGATCCTCGAGCCCGCCGTAAGACGTGGGAGTTCATCGGGGCTCTCAAAGATCAAAACAAAACTATTGTCCTAACGACGCACTACATCGAAGAAGCGGAGGCACTTAGCGATAGGGTGGGAATCATTGATTATGGAAAGCTCATAGAGCTGGGAACCCCCCGAGAGTTGATGGAAAAATACGAGACCAAGAATTTGGAACAGGTCTTCTTGAAGATCACCGGTCGAAGAATTTTGGAGGGAATATAGGATGACACTGCAAAGTTTAGTGGCTCTAGTAAGAATGGAGCTGAAAAAGCTTGTTCGGCAACCCGCGAATTTATTTCTGAACCTATTATTCCCTGCGGTTCTCACACTGGTATTCATATTTGCTTTTGCCGATCCAGAAATGGGAATGAGCTTAAACTCGGTGGTCCCAGGCTTGATTGTTTATGCGGTCATTTTTGTAATTATGACCATTGCCCAGTCGTTTTCGACCGAGAGGCAAGAGGGATTGTTGAAACGATTGAATACGACACCGATGACTTCGGCGGAATTCATGGGGAGTCAGATCATAACGCATATGCTAATATCCTTTGTGCAGGTGATCGTTGTCTTTACGTTGGCTTTCGCATTAGGATTCAGACCTGAGAGTGGTCTTCAAGGAGTATTTTTAGCGTTGCCCGTAACTGCAATCTTTTCACTAAGTTCAGTTGGTTTAGGGCTAATCACAGCCACCGTATCCAAAACTCCTGAAGCGGCCACAGGCATTTCGTTCGTGTTCATTCTTCCGCAAATGTTCTTTGGGACCTTTTTACCAGTCACCAGTACAACTCGGCAGATCGCGAAATTCATCCCGAGCTACTACTTACTTGATGCTCTAAGAATGATTTTCGAGGGAGACTGGGTGAATTCAAACATTTTCCTAGACCTGGGAGTGATATCAGTAGTTAGTGTGTCAGTTGTAATCATTGGAATACTCTTGTTCGAAAAGTACGGAAGTGCATAGAAGAAAAAATTGGAATGCGCGCAAAAGCTTAGAACTCTCATCCGATATGGAAGACAGTTGAGTTCTTGCAGATAATCATAATCAGCCCATCGAGGAAAGGACAGAAAAAAAGGGGTAGACATAGAGGAGGAAGCTACCATATCTGTCTCAGTCTTCTCTTTCAAACAGCAAGTAATGGTTAATCCAGATATCTCGCCCGGTCACTTGATAGCTACGGAGCCGCCAACCCTCCCCTTCCCATTCCTCAATCGTTCCGCCGACATCCTTGTGGTGCTTAACTTCCACGCACATGTATTTCTTCAAACTCAACCTCACCAGTTGTAGCATTTTATAACCAGCCAGTCTATAAAACTGTCCCAGAGCTATCAGCCAGTGTGAGCTGTGCGCGCGCATATAATTAGCACACAAGAAAATTGCAGATGAAATGGAAGACAGCACCATGAATGGATTCCGTAACCTTTTTATGTATCACTTGTTAATCATGGGGTATGCGAAAGGAATTACCTAGGCAGTTGCTGCGAGAGCTTCTAAAGAATTCCAAACGAAGCGACAGAGAGCTTTCCAAGGTTCTTAAGGTTTCTCAGCCCACAGTCACGAGAACTCGTCATAAGCTGGAAAAGAATGGCACTATTCAGGACTATACCATCATTCCGAATTTTAGAGAGATGGGCTTCGAAATACTCGCTGTAACCTTCGTCAAGATGCGTCCAGACGTTTTAACATCAGAAAACATAGACGCAGCAACAGAATATGCTGCAAAGATTCCCCAAGCCATATTTTCAGCGATGGGAGAAGGCTTGGGCATGAACGGGGTGGTCATCTCCTTGCATAGGAACTATACAGACTATCGTCAACACTTGACTCAGATGAGGCTGGATTGGAAAGACCAGCTTCAAGAAGTTGACGGCTTTCTCATAAGTCTTGGAGTGGGAGAATTCAAGAAATTCTCTTTAACACACCTCGGAGATTCGACAGTCTAGCGAAGGAACATATCGTCATTCAAACCGTTGCGCACGCAGGTATTTTAGAAGGATACGATTCCATCAGCTTCCAATATCCGGTCATTAAGTGTAGAGGCTCCGACAATCTTGACCTCATCGATCAAATCCTGCTTCTTCAACCCGAAGCGCGCGCGCACAACGGAAAATGGTCAGCGCCAGAAAGCTAAGAACGAGAGAGACTGTCCCGCAACGTCAGAGAGTACCAACGACGAAGTGATCCGTATTTTTCAACGCAGGTTGCTTCGATGGTACACGCGATACGGGAGGGATCTACCATGGCGACATACGCGCGATCCCTATCACATCCTCGTCTCAGAGATGATGCTTCATCAAACGCAGGTTGCGCGTGTCATACCGAAATACGAGGAATGGCTGACTGCTTACCCAACTTTCGAAGCCCTAGCCGCAGCCCCCTTAGAAGAGGTGGAAAAACTCTGGCGACCTCTGGGTTATAATTTCCGACCTGCAAGACTGCATCAGATTGCCCAGTATGTGGTCAACGAGCTTGATGGAGAACTGCCGCGCACGTTTGAGAAGCTCATCGCGCTTCCCGGAATCGGCCGGTATACTGCAGGAGCCATTCTTAGCTTCGCCTTCCATCAAGACGCTCCAATTGTAGACACCAATGTTCGCCGTCTGATCCAACGCATTTTTGGTGTCCACGGCAACCCTAAGGGTACTACCGTGACAAGAAGAATTTGGCATCTAGCAGAGATCTTGATACCACATGGCAAAGCTTTCCTCTTTAATCAAGCCCTTATAGACTTCGGAGCGCTAATATGCACCGCCCGTGAGCCCGTGTGCGGCGCGTGTTTTGCCAGTGAGCTTTGCAGAACAAGACAAACAGAACGACGAGAAGAGTGAATATCAGAGAACCAAAAGTGCATGAGGTTAACAGACGAGCTGCACGTGCAAACACCAACCACGTCACGCTTGAACGGGACACACGCGGAGCAATTGTAAGGCGCCAGCTACAACCTTCGACGACGATGGCACTTGTCGTCGCCCTGTGGATTTTCTTGGTTTCGACGACAACTTCCATGCAATCGAATCTCTCTGAAATGGCTCCTGGTGTATGTTCAAGTTCCTTAGCCAGCGCTTCGGGGTCAGGTACGGTTTTTTTGCTACTCTCGAAGCGCGCGCGCTGAAGTCTATTGAACAAAAGCGCATTTACGCGTGCTTCGTTTCATTATCTCCAGAAGGCTTTAGGTTTGACGTCGGACTCGCCAGGAAGATCTGTGTCATCAACCGCGGCATTTTCACTTGCGTGCATTCCGGGTTGCGGTGTTGGTATTCCTACGTGATGCGGTGAAGTCTCAGAGGGACCCCAATGGATAATCAGTCCATTATTTGTATTGTTAAACATCGCAGGAGCTATTTCCTCAAAGCCCCGTCCATTGCCGCCAAACTTCTCTGGATCCGGCGCTGCTGAAACATTGGAAAAAGTAGCTATCATAGCCACCAGCAATACTAGGAGCATTATCTTCTCTCTCATGCACCCACCTCCCTTCCACGTTTTGCATATGGTATCAATTGGAAGCTATTTAACATCATATGGTATAGTTTTCTAGAAAATAAGTGATGTAAAGGATGAAAAGATGCACGCGCATTTGGCGATCAGAGTAGGAAAAAGATTAGGCAAAAGTCGACTAGCAACAGAAAGACAAGAAATACCGAAAGACTATTACTGACCAATCTTGTCGCCACCTCTCTGTTGTCCGATTGATATGCTAATCCCAAGATCGCGAGAGCTAGTGGTATCAATGATAATAATGTAATCAAATAGAAGTTGATCCTTGATTGTAATGCATTTGTTGTAGAAATAATGAGAAAATATATGGTTGCTAAAAAATGCAATAGTGCGATTAGTTTGAAACCAAACTTTCTGCCTTTATATACAATCAGTGTTTTTTTGTTGCTTAGTTTGTCACCCTCGAAATCCGGAATTTCGACACTGATTATAAAAGCAAATGAATAGAATATTGAAGGTAACACGAAAAAAAAGAATGGGCTGTCAAAACCATTCTTCAAAACATAGTAACCTAGCCCCGGCATCATTAGCCCTACTGCAATCGTTGCCACTGTCTCACCGAGCTTTCTGTATGCCAGTTTGAGAGGCGGTGCAGTATAGAACCAGCCAATTAGATTTCCCGAAGCCACAAACAGAATGAAAATTATGCAAGAAGAGTAGAGGATAGCAAAAATGGTGGCTAAAATCATTGATGAACTGATCAATGATAAAGCAAACTGTTTGGCGAATTTCCTTAGCTCTGGATTATCTGAGAGTACACCGCTCCCTCCTGAGATGGCTGTGGGTTTGGAACATTGGTCCGAATAGAAATCAAAGTAATCATTGCTGTAAGAAACAGATAGATGCGCAGTGAACAAAATTGAGTAGCCCAAAAGGAATCTGCTAAGAATAAAATCCGCACCCGACACAATAGCCAATAATGCCCCGAATGAAAACAATAGAAACCCGACCCCAATGAATTTCAACCGCCCAAGCCTGATGATCTTCAAGAGCAAATCAATGTTCGAATTCGATACCTCCTCTATTCATTACGGTTCGCAGAAGTAAAGGATAAAAGTTCATTTTTCAACAAGTTATTGAGGTACCGCAAGTTTGGGATTTGTGAAAGTTGCCGAAACTTCAGAGATTCCAATTGGAAATCTAAAGATGGTCAAACTTGAAGGAAAAGAAATTTTGATCACGAATGCAAATGGCAACTATAATGCTATTGGAAATAGATGCACCCATGCTGGCGGCGACCTTTCAAAAGGATCTTTAGAGGGCAACATAATTACCTGCCCTAGACATGGGTCAAAATTTGATGTGACTACTGGAAAGGTTGTCTTGGGTCCTAAAATCCTCTTCCTTAGACTAAAGATTAAAGATGAGCCTTTCTATGAAGTAAAAGTTGATGGAAAGAACATATTGCTTAAGATCGATGAATAGCACGTTATGATGATTGGACTATCCTCGCGTGCGCGCGCGCCCGCGAAGATTGGGAGGTTGCTGGAGATATCTTCTATACGTGGACTTTCATTCTAGGAAGGTCATATCCTGTCCGCAGCAAACTAGGGTTCCGGCTCCTGCTTCGATCACTTGCACTTTGTTTCCACATATCTCACAAACGTACATCTGTCCTTTCTCGGTCACGATTACACCTCCCTTTTCTGCTCTGCCTAAAGTAGTTAATTGCAACTCGGCTTATGTGCTGCCTTTTAGGTCGAGGAGACAGACCTGCGCGTGTCCCTTGGCCTTCACCTTTCGGTATACTTTCTTCACAATTCCTTTTTCATCGATTAAGAACGTGGTTCGTTCGGTGCCCATAAACGTTCGACCGTAGAGGCTCTTCTTCTTCCAGACCTCATAAAGGTCTAGGGCTTTTCCTTCCGGGTCGCTCAGCAGAGTGAAGGGCAATTCGTGTTGTTGCTTGAATTTCTGGTGAGACTTGACGCTGTCCTTGCTCACTCCCAGTATGACGGCACCTTCCTTCTCAAACTCCTGAGCTATGTTCCTAAACTCAACAGCCTCACGCGTACACCCTGGAGTTCCATCTTTCGGATAGAAATAGAGCACCACCTTCTTGCCACGGTAATCACTCAACGAAACTTCTCTTCCATCATCTGCTTCAAGTTGGAAGTCTGGAGCTTCCTCTCCTTCATTGACCAATTTCGATCACACCTCCTTAATCTACGCTTTGTCAGATTTAAGATAAATGCTTCTGGGCCACTTAGAACCGATCATCTTGCGATACGAGTTCTATCACTGTGCGCGCCATTATATGCGGCGGCATCCCGTTGTGGTGCTTATGCAGGAAAAGTCAATTCTCATTCTCGCTACTTCATTCGGGTGATTTGAGGCCTATTTCGTCGATCACTTGCTTGAGCTTAACTATGACTACGGGTTTTTCTGGAGTTAATGAAGACCAGCCTTCTTCCTTTTTGAAGCCATGAGCAGCGAGAAAGTTAGTTGAGAGTCTTTGCTTTCCTTCTTCAGCAATTTTTTTGATGACTTTCGCCCTTTCTTGAGGATTTCTCACAACTTCTAGTTCGCCTGTTAAGACAACGAAGTTATATTCACTAAGGTCGGGGGTGTACTTCTCTATCTCAACGCAAACTCGTTTGTCTTTTTCAATCAATTTCATTTTCTTTCCGTAATCTGTGAAGTGAAAGTAAAGAGATCCATTCATCAAAACATACTGGAATGGCGCCATATACGGGTACTCATCCCCCTTGAAAGCAATGCGACAGAGCATTGTTTCTCGAAGAAGTCGCTGGATTTCAAACTTTTCCATTTTAGGCAATTTGACTACGGTCAAGCTTAACACCATTTACATCTAGTGTAGACCTAAGTGATTAGTTTTAGTATCAGGTTTCTTAGATCTACGTCTTGAGGGTGTGATGGGTAAACCTGAAAGAAAGCTTGTTTTGGGCGTGCACACATAAGAGTTGGCCGGAATAGTCTCCACAGTGAGTCTTGGAACGATCCTCCATACTGCTTTCGAAGTGTCTGGTGGTCCGCCAGTTGGTGCAGTTCTTTCTTGCGCGCGCGCATCATCTAGTTAAGGGTCTTGGAAACGTAGGGACCATCATAATCATAACCAAACTTCATATAGTACCGCTTTGTTCCAAGCGCACTCGTAACGACAATCTTTGCACAGTCGTAGTCCTCCTTTGAAATCCGCTCTGCTTCAGAAAGAAGAATTCCACCGTAGCCCTTATGTTGCCAAGCTTCCGCCACATGCCTCCCGACAGGGACCAATGGACCGTAAACATGAAGTTCCCGCACTACTGACGCCGTTCTGGAGACAATTTCAGGTCTTGAAACTCTCTCTGATGGTATTCGTAACCTGAGGTAGCCGATGAGAACGTCATTGATTGGGTCTTCAGCCGAAATGAAGATGTCCGTTCCCTCTGACGCTTCTTTCTTGAGAGAAAGTATTTGGATGGCATCTGCGTCAGGCTCTACTTTGTCGTTCAACCATCGATGCCCAACTTCGCGACACCTTATACATCTGCATCGCACTCCGTTCTTTCTAAGCCTTCTCAAAACAAGTTGTCGTAGGTTACTCTTGTCCACTCCCGCTTCGATGAGATAAGCTGGAATATCCCTCTGAACACGCATAATCCGAACCCACGGAGGAATCTTCCTCTTTATTTCTACAATGAGCTGAGCAGCTTCCTCTGTACTGTACGGTTGATACTCTTTCTTCTCCCACCACTCGTAGGCCTTTGTACCTTTAAGGACGAGGCACGGGTATATCTTAATCATATCCGGCTTGAAACTCGGATCTGTGAAGATCTTTCCGAACGCAGCTACGTCTCGTTCGAGGTTAGAGCCCGGTAGACCCGGCATAAGATGATAAGCAACCTTCAATCCCGAATCTTTGAGTATACGCGTCGCTTCGACAACGTCTTGAACACTATGCCCTCGTTCAACAAGCTCGTAGACATCGTCATATATGGTTTGGACGCCCAGTTCCACGCGGGTTACACCCATAGACAACAGGTGATCAACATGCTCTTGTCTGGACCAGTCCGGCCGCGTTTCCACTGTTATTCCAACATTATGAGTTCGGTTCTTCTCCGTGAGTTTTTTAGCCTCCTCCAAAGATCGAGATTTCTTTGTAGTGATTCCGTCTAGACAATGCTGGACGAAATACTCTTGGTAGCCAAGGGGCATCGCTGGAAAGGTTCCCCCCATCACGATTATTTCTACCTTGTCTACCTTGTGTCCAATGGCTTCGAGTTGCTCAATGCGATGCCTAACTTGCCGATAAGGATCGAAATCGTTCTGTATCCCCCTCAACGCAGCTGGTTCATGGCCAGTGTAACTCTGAGGAACCCCGTAAGGAGGACCACCTGGACAGTACGCACAGGGATCCTTTTTGGGACACGGCCATGGCTCAGTCATAACGGCAACAACCGTGACCCCAGAAATTGTACGCACAGTTTTCCTGCGTAGGAGAGGAAGTAGTTCGATCTTCTCCTCAGGCTTTAGGTACAGTATAAGCTCCGAGTTGGCAGGAACCTGATGTAGGTTTCTTTTGCCAGCTATCCTGATCTTAAGTGCATTAACATCTTCCTTGGTTGGACCAGAAATCTTCTTTAGGTGCTCAATGATTTCTCTGCAAACCTTTCGAGTCATTAGTTCATCAGCAAAATATGCACAAAAGCCTTTAGATAAATACTCCATTGTTTGTGACTTACTTTCCACTAGAACGCCTGTTCTAAAACATAGATATACTGACATTTAATGTCTATTTTCGCGCGCGCGTTAAACAAATTTCATTTTTTATTTTTTAATTTTTCCTAACACCCAGGACTTTCGTTCTTTCGTATAACTTTCAATCTCCGTTCTTAGAGGCCCAGGAATGCCTCCATACGGGTCTTTTACCATTCTTCCGTTACGAATCCAAAACGCATTGAGAAGAGTGAGGCGTCTTATTATCATAGGAATTGAACCCCTCTTTCGATGAACCCTGTGTCTCAATGCTAATGCTACCATAGCCCTTATTTCGTCCATGTTGCCTTTTGCTATCTCATCAGGTGCTTTTCCCAATATCTTACAAGCGAAATCAATCTCGCTCATGCGCGCGCGCTGTGGCATTTTTGGCGTTAGGAAAAAGATGATAGTTAGTATTTGACTGACGAAGAAAAGTAGCGGACCTGCGTAAGTTGAGACCGTCAAGGGTCCCGATGCTATCAGCATTGTCCCTGTTACTATTGCTAAGCGAGAGGCTGTGTATTTCCTCGACTTGATGTGAGCGATTCCCCAGACAATCTGCATGACGACAAACAATACCAGCGTCATCAACGCCAATATGGCGAAGAGGATATTCCACGGATGGTGGAAGAAGTCGCGCGCGATGTACGTGTATCCAAAATACGATACCATCGGACTGATGACAAAGCTAGCACCTGCAACGATGCCTAGAGCGAAACTAGCGGTGCCTGTACGAATACGATAGTTTCTGTAGCTCACTCCCGCTAAGATAATTCCCACACCCAACACAGAAAGAGTAGGGGATTGTCCCCACCCCACCCATAGAAAATACCACGTCCAATAGAAGTTGGGATTCCAATAGAAGTTGAGATAGCGCAACCCATCGAGAAACCAAAGCAGAGATGCAACTCCGGCTATGATTGCCCCGACGCTCCCGATAATGAGCGCACGTCTGCCAGAAATGCTCAAAACGTCACCTTCATATGCGCGCGCA
>CAYGAE010000015.1:0-21232 GCA_964347855.1 uncultured Candidatus Bathyarchaeia archaeon | reverse complement strand
CTTGATTTCGTTATATCTCTCTTGATTCCAGTTGACTGAAGGATCGTCCATCTTGTTGACGGCGACAACCATCTGGTTTACTCCCAAAGTGAAGGCTAGGAAAGCGTGTTCCTTAGTTTGGCCGCCAGCCCCAATGCCTGCCTCAAATTCCCCTCGTTTGGCGGAAACAAATAGGATTGCGCCATCAGCTTGGCTTGCTCCGGTGACCATGTTTTTTACAAAGTCTCGGTGCCCAGGGGCATCGATCACCGTGTAGAAGTATTTCGGAGTCTCAAGCTTTAGGTGAGCCAAGTCAACTGTCAGGCCTCGTTCTCTCTCTTCCTTGAGCCTGTCGAGGACCCATGCGAACTTGAAGGTTTCCTTGCCCATTTTTTTGGCTTCTTCTTCGTATGCTTTGGCAGTTCGTTCGTCAACTGTTCCTGTGAGATAAAACATGTGACCTACAGTGGTGGATTTTCCGTGGTCTACATGTCCGATGATGACGAGATTTAGGTGAGGCTTTTTAGTTTTGCTCATCCTTCTTCCTCCATACCTGTTTCTGTTCCTCCAATTGTAGTGAAATTCGTACAACCAACTGTTTGTTCCATTAGATAAAGTTTACTGGAAATATTCTCAGAAAATCTAGGCATTTTCCAGACACCGCCGAGTCACGCCTGTGTATGAAAGAGAATTTCTAGGTGCGAATTATGAGCTCTTATGCTTTTTCGAGGTTCTCTCTACAGAACGGCCCTCAAGAGCTTTAGCACTCCAACTAAAGCAACTGTTGTTTGGGCTATAGCAACGTACTTGTTTTCCGCTAGTTCCTTGATGTTGTCAATTCCGAAGGCTTTTTTAAGAAGGGTGGCATCTCCGTCAGAGATTCCTGAAATTGCTGAAACTGGTTTCTGAGCTAGATTTTCGTATTCTTTCGATTCGAAGGCTTTGTCAAAGACTTCTCCAGAACATGCTGAGAAGCAATTGATTCCCTGAGCAAGCCTTACGTATTTGTTCGTTGCCAAGTCCTCGACCGTTTCGATTCCAAAGGCTTTCTTTAAGTCTAAAGCGTCTGATTGGCTGACCCCGCTTATTGCAGCAACCGGGGCCTTAACGAGTTCTTCTATGCTCTTGTCTTCATACGCCTTGTCGTAAAACTTAACTATAAATCCAGGTTCTTCTTTTTCCATTCGAATCTGCCTCTAGGATTTTGACTCTATCTCTAGGTGAAGCAGATATAAACATTATGTGCGGGCACATGTCTTCTTGTGCGCTCTTTTAAAGTTAGAAAATGAGCGGGGTTTCATCCAAGGAGATACCTAAGGCAATACATCTCTACGAGTCTTGTGGGCTAAATCTTCCAATTCTTTACACCTAGACTCCACGGTCGCATACAATCTCTTCCGAAGCTGCTCACCAGACAGACCCATAGTTCTAACCAAACCTATTCTATTCGCCAATTCAGGATCCCCCAACCCCTCTCTAATCCAGGATTCAAAGTCTCGACGGAAAAGATGGAACTCGATGGAGCTTACGTCAACTGCCTTGATCTTCTTACGAAAATCATTCAGGCTGATTGCGTATACTCCTAGGGATTCGTTGATTCCTTTGTAGAACCGGAAGGCTTTCTCTGAAGATACTGAGCCTAATGCCACAGGAACACGTTCTCGGTCAGGTTCAGTTATGCCTACCGTTTCTCTACCATGTTCCGTTATGGCGTAAAATCCTCGCTTCGGGGTAGAGACGTATCCTATCTTGACAAGACTTTGGAGATGCGTCATCAAAGGCGAGAATCCCAACCCAGTTTCTGCTGCTATCTCTTGCGGTTTTAATGGCTTTCCAGCCTTCCACAGAGTTTCCAAAACTCTCCTTTGGAGTAGACTGTCATTCATCGAAAATGGGCTCCTTTTAGATTTCTGCTAATCACAACTCGATATTTGGTATGATGTTTTGATTTTTATTATTTCCTACTTTCGTTCCAAAACAACATTATAACGGCGTAGGCGAATATGGAGAAAAACACCAAGAAGGCTTCCATAAATGCAGTTGCTAAGCCTACGAGGGTGAAGAGGAAGGATATTATGCTGACGAAGAGAAGATACAGCCTGAATCTCATTTTTTCTTCCATAACGATTTCTCCATCTTGTCCACGTTCAGGACGATAGGTCATATCCCGAGAATTATAGAATGATTCTGAACTTGCATTGTCCGTCTCCTTTCATGATTGATTCTTCCATGATAACCTCGACTGGTCGTCCCAAGGCGCCTTCGAACAAAGCCTTAGCCCATCCTCGAGAGCAGTTGCAGTATGTTGCTGAGAGCTTCTCTGGTGGGATTTTTTTCACAAAGGAGCAGTAACATTTCGGGTAGATTAGGTAGACACGATCTCCTTCTCTATGCAAGTTGTTATAGACCTTCGAAAACTTGCCTAAGAATTCATCAAGATCCTTCGATTTCTGATAGATGCTTTGCGCTTTCTTGACAAAGCTTGAAGATTGGCACTGTCGTCCACACTGCTCCAGCACTTCAGCACGCGTTGCTTCATCAACATGCTCATCTAAAGCGTCTATCAAACTAGTAATCCACCTTTCCATACGTTTGCTCATCGTGGTCACCTCGAGTGATACAGAGTAGCACCAATGCTGAAAGTCTTCATATTTAGTCTTTGCGTGCGCCCCGAAAAGTTTACGCAATAGGGGCTAGCGAGAGGATAGTGCCACTCTCTCCATTTCGTGCCGTTTCGCTATCGCATGACTCTTTACATCTTTGTTTGCTGCAAGGATCAGTTCCTCGGCTAGACATTCTTCCAGGGATCGAGAGTTGCCAAAGGCTATTTTTCTGGCGCCTTCTGAAAGAAGTCTTAGTGCCACGTCCACTCGTCTTTGAGGTGCCATGTCTACTGCCATGTGATAAGCAACACCTCCGTAGCTGATTCTAGTGGTATCCTCGCAAGGCGCCGAGTTCTCAATTGCCCTGACAAGAACTTGTATCGGGTTCTTCTTCGTGCGAAGATGAATGATTTCGAAAGTGTTCCTCACGAGGTTGATGGCTCTGGCCTTTTTTCCTGCGCTCATTCCAGGGCGCATGAGGTTGTTCACAAGCCTCTCGACGATGTTGACTTCAGCCTTGCGAAATCTTCCATGTTCATGTCTTCCCATGCTGTGCGGAACGTAAACTGGTTTCAGAGAGATGTAACGCTTGAGCCCAGGATCTTCGATTTCTATGCCTTCAAAACTCCATTTTTCGAATAGTCTGGTTTCTTCTCCCTTGCTCAAGTGTTTTCACCTTGACAAGCTTCTTGGGTTCAGCCGCTGATATTTAAACATTGTTGAGAAGAATAAAAAGTCCAAGTCGTATGTTCAGAGTTAGCGCATGGGCTTCTCTTTTTTGCCCAGCACCAGCTCCTTGAGCGAAACACCGTTGACTGTAATGACTTTCCATCGAACCCCAGGTATGTCACCCATGCTTCTTCCTCGAGAACCTCCTATTCCTTCCACGATCACTTCATCGTGTTCATCTACCACGTTGAGGGCACCATCCCCGGGCAGAAAGGCCGTGACTACTCTACCATTTTTGATAAGCTGTGTTCTCACACACTTCCGGATGGCGCTATTGGGCTGTTTACTCTCAACTCCAACCTTCTCTAAGACAATTCCCCGAGCCATAGGAGCTCCCTGCAAGGGATCTGATTTAACATCTAACCTCAACATTCGACGTTTGTAATAGATGTCACTCCACCTGAATCTCTTCCGTTTCTCCTGCAGTTTTCTCGCGGCGAATTCTCCTTTAGGAGACTTTGAACCCATGATCCTTGTTTCCTCTGTCGTTACGTATTCATAGAATCTCCTATTTAAACTGTAATTTTAGGGATTCCAGAAGGGGTTGAACACTGTTCTGCAAGACTTCCCTAGCACATTCCTTTAGACATTCTCATTGTCTGCAACTGTCACTTGTGGTTATGTGCAAGCTTCTTTGACCAGCATCCTGCCTGGTCGTATCCTAAGCTTCTAGCCATTTCGTTGAGGATTCCCATTCTTGTTGCTTGCGTCGCGCAATCAGTCAAATAATACAACAAGTCGGTAGAAAGCGATGATGTGTCCAAGATGCGAGCGCGCAAGATCTGTTTTGCAAGGTCTAAGCCTATGATGGACACACGCATCATCACACCATTGTGTTTTTGATGCATTCGTAGCAATTGTATTCTTTCGCTATCTTCTCCACCCAAGCCTTCGTCTCTGGATGATCCACCATTAATCTCATGAGAACACTTTCGTAGCTCTGAGCTCTGTCAAGAAGGTCTTCCACAACTTCTTGGAAAGTCACATTGGGATTTTTTCTCCTAAGCCCTACGTTCAGTTTCTCCATTTCGAGCGCCTCATGCAGTCTGTCGCTGATCTGTATACCTGCAGTTTTTTTACCCATCTTAGCCGCCAGAACGAGTTAAGTCATTGATTTATATGAAAGTTTGCACCCACGCCGCTTAAGAAAGTCGCATTCCGGAAGCAGAACCTCAGTTCTGAACGTTCAGGACGTTGAGTCATCAATGTAATTTTCTGCAAGCGCGACATGATATAAATAGGCAATTGCCATTCTAAGAGAACAATGGACGGAGATAAGGAGAGTAAAATGAAACATACTGTGCCTGTTTTTTCAATGGCTTGTCTATTTGTCCTCATCCATGGTTTGGCTTTGTTACTAGTAGGCCCGTTTGAGGTAGCCGAAGTGGCTGTGTTCGATGACCCAAATGCTTCAACGAATTTAGTCTTTTTCTTCGGTACTCTATTACTAGTCACAGCTGCGATATTGTTGATTGCGAAATTTTGGAAGAAACAGCTGATACAGGGAACTATCCTCGGAGCAATAGCGTATTTTGTGTTCTACGTTTTTTATTCTTTGTTAGATGTTGTAGCTCCACAGGTATGGTCACTATCCATCTCCATAACAGCCGCAGCTGTTCTAGTCATAGCGCTTGTCAAGTACCCTGAATGGTATGTAATAGACACTTGTTGCATAATCATGGGAGTTGGTGCTATTGCACTGTTTGGTGTTTCATTGAGCATCTTCTTGGTGATTATTTTGCTTATCGGATTAGCGATATACGATGCAATATCGGTATACCAAACTAAACACATGATTGACCTTGCGGACACCATTCTGCATCTAAAACTACCTCTTGTCTTGGTTATACCGAAAATCAGAAGGTATTCTTTCGTTAAGGAAACAAAAAGATTGAAGGAAAAACTCGATGATGACGAAGAACGAAATGCGTTTTTCATGGGATTGGGAGACGTTATTATTCCAGGATTTCTAGTGGCATCAACCTTTCACAACATCACCAGTAACGGTCTCCTCGTATCGTTATCAGTTATGCTCGGCACGCTTTTTGGTTTTGTCGCACTCATGAGAGCTGTCATTAAAGGAAAACCCCAAGCAGGACTTCCCTATCTTTGCAGTGGCGCTATACTAGGTTACTTAATATCAAGTTACCTGTTATTTGGAGAATTAGTTGGTTTTAGCTTTCCCGCATAAAAACACATGACTGCATCCGTTCTTGTTTAACTGCGAACTATTCCGAGTCTAGGCGCGCGCGACGCGCGCGCTGTTGTTCTTCTCACATAACAAGAAAGAAAAGGTCCTGGTGAAACGTAGATGAAAACAACGAGTTCTATCGTCGAATTATGGCTTTGATGATCATCTCTACCGACTTTGGACTTAAGCCTGCTAAGATCAAGAATGCTCCAGTGATCACTTTGAGGAATGCAGTTCCTCCTGTAGAGAGAGCAGTCAGCGCATCCAGACCACCTAATCTTCCGAAATCTGCAAATCCCGAAATAAGCAAGATTAGTCCAACAAAGAATATGATTACCCTTAAAATTTCCTCAGCAGAAATCTCCTTCTCATTCATTCTCTCACACTGCCAGTAAGCACGTCAAAGTCGTTTGACAATTCTTCCTTAAATCTTTAGTATAAAGCGAAATGATGCATTAGGCACTAAGAAGAAGAGGATAGAGATTGCTTGAAGGTAAGAACGTGAAACTGAGGGTTATGGAGGAAGAGGATCTGCTACTGGTTGCGGAATGGGCTAACAGTCCTGAGTTCGGGGGCGAATACGAACCTCTTGAACAAATTTCCCGCAAAGAGGTGGAGAAGTGGTATGACAATCTTCGTTCTGAAGAAAAATGGTTCATTATCGAGAAGAAAGATGGAAGCAAGATCGGTCAGATATTCCACTCTCCCAGAGGACCACACTTCCTCATAGGCTATAGATTACTTCCAGGTGAGAGAAACAAAGGCTATTGCACTGAAGCCGTCAAGATCATAGTGGACTATCTATTTCTATCAAAAAACATAGTATGTATTCAAGCGGAAACCAATCCAAGAAACATTGCATCAAAAAGGGTTTTAGAAAAAGCAGGATTCAAAAGCGCGCGCGTCTATAGAAGAATGTGAATATCAAGCAAGACAAGTAAACATCCGCACTCATACTGAATAAGTGAACAATTATGCTGTTCTGCGAAGACTGCGGCTCCTACCTGCGAGAAACACCAGAAGGATTGTGGTGTCCAAAGTGTGAGAGACACATCCCTTCAAAACCACGGGTGAAAACTAGAAGTGCGAAGACCACGTCCCAGTCCATTTACGTCGTTGACAAATCAAAGGACGGTTATGCAAAGATTTCACAGATATGCCCCAAGTGTGGAAATGAAGAAACGTTTCATTGGTACTCAACCATTTCTGGGGAACACGCAGGCATAAGAAGAGAAAGAACGATAGAGCACTTCAAATGTACCAGATGTTCTCACGCATGGACTAAAAGTTCCTAATGAATACGCGCGCAACCCAAGAAGAAGAAGCTCACAAAACATACGTAATCGCAGAAAATTCTACGTACGCAAAGAAGAGGGAGTGTCAGTTTAAACCCTCCCAGACGCCCGTAAACTGTAATTTTAGCGAAATAATTTTAGTTCCAATCGCCAAGAATAAAATCGTTAGATCCGAACATTGATGAACCAAATTGAGAATCTGGAGACTATTGAAACTGGAGACTGGAGACGCTTTCACAAACATGGCTACCGATGAGGCTATTCTAACCGCACGGATTCAAGGAAGGGTGCCCAACACACTACGATTTTTCAAGTGGAAACCCTCCGCTGTGTCCGTCGGGCGCTTTCAAAACGTTTCCAAAGAGGTTCACGTGGAAAACTGCAGAAAACACGGTGTAGATGTTGTGAGAAGAATTACGGGGGGCGGAACAGTCTATCACGACTATGAAGACGAGATAACCTACAGCGTAGTCGTTAGTGAGAAGAATCTGGGATCAAGTGACGTGTTTCAGGCCTACCAAATGATATGCAGCGGACTCGTCGAGACTGTTAAAATCCTTGGAGTCAACGCTGAGTTCAACCGCGGGGATCTAAAACAATGCCCAAACATCACCGTCAACGATAGAAAAATCTCTGGGAGCGCCCAGTCACGCAGAAGAGGAGTCCTGCTTCAACACGGAACGTTGCTGCTAAACGTAGATCTCGAGAAGATGTTTACGTTTCTTAGAGTTCCTTGGGCGAAAACGTGCATGGACGTAGTACATATAGCTCAGAAAAAAATCACATCTGTCAAACAGGAAATCGGGGCCAAAGTTTCACTGGAAGAAGCACATCAAGCCTTGGTTTTGGGGTTTGAAAGAGCCTTGGAGACACAACTGAAAGAAGGAGAACTGACAAGCTACGAGCAAAGCCTAGCCAACACACTTCGCCGAGAAAAGTTTGCTACAGATGAATGGAACCTTAAGGGCAAAACAGTGAGACCGGCTAAAGAGTCTTAGTAAAGAGAAAAAACCCGTTTTCGTCAAAACGGGCACCAACTTCAAGGAGTACTCATCCATTATCACCCACATTTGAATCTCTAATCAAGACATGAAAGAAATCTTCTAATCACGAAAAGTTGCAGAATAGCCCCACTTGACACGCTAGAACTCGAGTAACAAAGCAGCTTTATAAGCCTGGGATATGAAAATCTTTAGACAGTTTCCACGGAACGGCAAATAATGATATGGGCGTATTCCGTAAAATCAGAAGAGTTGCAGGCCTGCGATGCTGAGTCTGTGAGTGAACTTGAAGAACTTAGTGGAAAGGCTGATTGGTTGTGGGTAGACTGTCTAGAACCAGACGACAAGGAACTTGAAACTATTGCAGGGTTGCTGAAGGAAAGAGAAATCATCAGCACCATCAAGGAGAAACGGATATTTTCACGCTACGAAAGGATACATGATTATACTGCAGTTTCGATTCCTCTCATTGTGTTTGAAAGCGCATTAGCAACCCATCCAATCTATGCATTTCTGAAAGAGAAAATGTTTGTGACCGTAAGAAACGAGAAATCTTCTGGGCCAATTGAAAACACACTGAAAACTTTGCAGGATTGTGCGTCTGGGATTATCTGCCCTTCTGGAGTTAGAGAGATAAGTTCATCGTTTGTCCTCAGCAGATTGTTTCATGAAACAACCAACAAAAATCTGGATGCTATCATCTTTCTCAGAGAACAAATTGATACGGTCGAGGAAGAAGCGCTTGCAAATCCGCGCGACAGAAGGATTAGTCACTCAGTTTTTGCATTAAAGAGAGACATCTCTACCTTTGAGAGGACTCTGTGGTCTCAAAGAGAGTTGATGCTGAGCATGCGAGAAGGGGTAGTCCCAACCCTTCAACTTGGCGAGGAGATTACACCTACGTTAAGCCATGCGATCAGCAACATTTCACGGGAACTTTCTCTTCTCGACTCGAATAACAACGCTTTGGATAGCATTCTCAGTCTTCAAGATCTAGGTATGATCCACAGGGTGGAAAGAACTCTAATTTACCTCACCTTAATCATTCTTGTGGCGAATGTTGTTCTAATCCTTTTAGGCTTAGATATCTTAAACTTGTTCACGCAGTGAAGTTCTTCCCTCTAATATCAAAGAATCTAAAAGTACAGCTGAAGCATATAGATCAGTGTTCTCCTTGGTCTTTGAGACAATGATCGCAATCGGAGCGCTGATCCTAGGGATTGTCCTTATGACCATTTCCAGCGACAAGGCCGTTGAACACTCGGTAAAAATCGCTTCAGCATTGAGGATTTCTCCGCTTATAATCGGCCTTGTACTAGTGTCCATAGGCACGGACTTTCCAGAGATCATTAACTCAATCGTCTCGTGTGCGGTAGGTCACGCCGACATAGAGTTAGGGGACTCTCTCGGATCAGTCTTGACCCAGATGACTTTGATACTAGGACTTCTTCCCTTCTTAGCCGGAAAGTTCAAAGTGAAGAGAAAAGAGGTGTTAGTCATTGGAGCGTTCGAAGTCCTAGCACTCACACTTGCAGTATCAATAGCTGAGAAGGGATATTTTACGAGGATCAACGCACTCCTCTTGGTGGCTAGCTGGCCAGTCTTTATACTATTAACTAGAAGCGCCACGGCAAAGAACACTGAGGAAAAAGAGCAGGTCATGGCTTGTGTGGAGGAAACCCATCTTCATCACCTTCGTCACTGGATCATAGCCATTCTAGGTTTCATCGGCGTTACGATCGGGGCCTATGTTGTGGTCCAATCGGTGATCACACTGTCTGGGGCTTTTCATGTTTCCGAATACCTCATTAGTTTCTTCGTTGTCGCCATCGGGACATCTCTCCCAGAATTAGTGGTTGACTTCATGGCCATCCGCAATAAACAATACGAGCTGGCCATAGGAGATGTCATAGGAAGCTGCCTCGTTGACGCTTCTGTTTCCGTTGGAATCGGGCAGTTCTTCTTCCCACAAGCAGTATCCGGCGAAACCGCCACGATCACAGGCTTATATGCCATATTTGGTTCCATCGTGGTTATACTAACTCTTGCACTGAGAGAAAAGGTCGACAAAAAAGCCGGAATTGTGTTCATTTTCGTATACTTGCTTTCCTACGCAATGCTAGGCGTAACCTGAAGTCACTAACTCTATAGTGAAAACCTTGAAAACCAACGACATGTTTGGTTTCTTTTTCAGATGCAAGGACCATGCCAGCGGAGGCATGTGAAGATTTATAATTAAGCTAAACGTACTGTTAAAAATGCAATCGAGTGACGAAGATGAAAGACACCGTCTTCTCTGTGTGGTCAACGCATGACAGAAGGCGTTAGAACTCTTTTTCGGAAGATTAGATCGTACCTCCGGATTACACAGATGACCCCCATTGCCCGAAGATACTTCATCAAGAACGGTTTTGACGGCTCAATGACCCTACTCGGCATCATCATTGGTTCGTGGATCGTGGAAGTCGACCAGCCGGAAATAATTGTCACCGCAGGTTTAGGGGCGTGTCTAGCCATGGGGGTATCCGGCCTCTTCGGCGCCTACATGACTGAGAGGGCTGAGAGGAAGAGACGTCTCAAAACACTCGAGGCCGCCATGCTCACCGATCTCACCAAGTCCATACAAAGTGACGCTTCTGACTTTGTTTCAGTGTACGCTGCACTTATAGATGGCGCATCACCTGTGCTGACGGCACTGATCTCTCTTATTCCCTTTATCCTCACGTTGACGGGAGCATTCGTCATCTCGGACGCCTACATTGCCTCATTAGTTCTCACCTTAGTCACATTGTTTTCTTTAGGCCTATATCTTGGAAAAATTGCGAAGGAGAACATTTTGTTCTACGGCATCCAGACGGTTGCCGCAGGACTACTCATAGTTGCCATAGTCTTCCTTTTGGGTGCCATCTAACCCTTCTACCGCCACCATCGCCTTTCCTAGAAGGAAACGCACATGTAACAAAGGAACTTCGACTGCCATCTCCGCGCGCGCGTTCTTCTACGGGAACAAGGCATAAGTGGCAATCAGCGGGGCAAAGACGGAGGCAACCAGAGCCATAACTGTAATCATGGTGTTGAGAGAAGGCCCAGCCGTGTCCTTGAACGGATCCCCAACGGTATCCCCTATAACCGCGGCCTTGTGCGCATCTGAACCTTCGCCGCCGAAACTTCCCGCCTCGATATACTTCTTAGCGTTATCCCATGCACCCCCTGAATTGGCCATAAACAATCCGAAGATTATTCCTGTAACAATGCTGCCCGCGAGGAATCCTCCCAGAGCTTCCTTACCTAAAAGGAATCCCACCGCTAAGGGAGATACGATTGCCAAGATGCAGGGGAGCAACAGCTCTTTTAACGCACCTCTTGTCGCCATGTCCACGACTTTGGCATAGTCAGGTTTAGTTTTTCCCTCCATTAGACCCGGAATCTCTCTGAACTGTCTCCTAACCTCTTCGATCATCTTGAAGGCATTACTTCCGACAGCCAATATCAACAGTGCTGAAAGAAGCGGCGGCACCATCGCACCAATAAACACGCCAGCAATTACTCTTGGTTTCATAAGGTCCACTGCGGTGATGCCAACTACCACAGCGTAGGCTGCGAACAACGCGAGAACCTGTAAGGCTGCAGCACCTATTGCGAACCCCTTTGATATGGCTTTCGCGGTGTTTCCTGCCGCATCTAATCTGTCGGTTACTGCGATTACTTCCTTTCCTAAACCAGACTGCTCAGCAATTCCTTTTGCATTATCTGCTATTGGTCCATACGCATCTGCAGAAATTACCATTCCCAGCGTGGCTAACATTCCGACAGCGCCAATGGCAACACCATACACCGGGTCGACACCATACGTTGCGGCTAGATACCATGAAGCTAAGGTTGCCGCAACTATTCCAACAACCGGGGGCACAATACTCACCACGCCATATGAAAAGCCAGACAAGATGTTTGTGGCAGCTCCGGTTTTCGCGGCTTCAGCGGTCTTCAAGACTGGCGGTCGGTCTATTGATGTGAAGTAGTCGGTTGTGAGTCCGATTATCATCCCCGCTATCAGCCCTGCGAGAGTTGCTAGGAATATGCCGAGTCCGTAATCTCCTATACCGGAGAAATGGATTACTACAAACGTCAAAACTGCAAATATAATACATGTTGCGAATGTTCCTCTATTGAGGGCGGCTCCAGGATTACCTCGTTTCCTCGTTCGTACGAAGAGCATTCCGAGTACGGATGCAAAAATCCCCGTTGCCTTGATCAACAGCGGAAGAATCACGAGAATTATGTATGTTGTTGCAGTTATCTCATTTGATCCCATGAGGGTGTCTGCCCAGGCCTTTCCGATGATCATAGCAGCTATAGTGCCAGCGATGTAGGAGTCGATTAGGTCGGCACCCATGCCTGCCACATCTCCGACATTGTCGCCAACGTTATCGGCAATCACTGCAGGGTTTCTCGGGTCGTCCTCGGGGATGCCAATTTCTACTTTGCCCACGAGGTCCGCGCTAATGTCAGCAGTCTTTGTATAGATGCCTCCGCCGGCCTTGGCGAAGAGGGCTAAGGCGCTTGCTCCGAAGCTGAAGCCTAGAATTATGTCCAGATTTTCCGGTCCGTAAATATAGTATAGTAGGCTCACTCCGAGCAAGGCTATCCCAACTATGGACAATCCCATTACCGCTCCACCGTAGAACGCTACTGGAAGTGCTTGGTTCAGACCTTTTCTGGCGGCATTTGACGCTCTCACGTTTGCCTTTATTGCCGCAATCATTCCGAAGTAGCTAGCAAGAGTGGTGCATAATGAGCCGAAGATGTAGGCGAGAGCCATATGAAAATTAAAAAAGATTCCTAAGATGACCGCTACGACTGCTACGAAGATTGCTAGCGTGATATTCTGCCGCTTCAGATAAGCTGTCGCGCCCTCTTTTATAGCGGCCGAGATTTCCTGCATTTTCTTGGTTCCGCTATCTTGCCTGCTCACATAATAGAAGAGATACAGGGCGGAAGCAATCGATATTAAACCGGCAACGGGTACAATTGTCAGCAGTTCCATAAGCAATCGCTCTCAGATTAAACATATGTAATTTATAAATCTATTTTAGCAAGACGAGACAATGATTTTGCATTATTTGAAGCTAATAGAAAGTTTATAAGCGATTATATTGAGAGAACGCTTCCAAATGGTGAACTTGATTGGTGGAAACCACGGTTATAGATGTTTTGCTCAAGGAAAGGAGAATCTTCGAACCATCGAAAGAGTTCGTTGAGCAAACAAACGTTAAGAAATGGATGGATAAACATGATATCAAGAGTCTTGATGAGTTGTATGAGAGGGCGAGAGATCTAGAATGGTTTTGGGATGAGGTCGCAAAGGATGTTGTTGAATGGTACACGCCGTACAAGAAAGTTCTGGAGTGGAATGAACCGTACGCCAAGTGGTTTGTCGGCGCCGACTACAACATCGTCCATGACGCTTTGGACAAGCATGTGAAAACCTACAGGAAGAACAAGATAGCTTATATCTTCGAGGGAGAACTCGGAGTTGTCGAAAAACTGACTTACCGAGATCTCTACGTACGCGTGAATAAGCTTGCAAATGCTCTCAAGAGCATCGGAATCAAGAAAGGGGACCGCGTTGGAATCTATCTGCCCATGATTCTCGCACTACCGATATCAATGCTAGCATGTGCAAAGATCGGGGCGATTCACAGCGTCGTCTTTTCAGGCTTCAGCGTTGGCGGTCT
Source organism: uncultured Candidatus Bathyarchaeia archaeon (assembly GCA_964347855.1). Classification (GTDB taxonomy): domain Archaea; phylum Thermoproteota; class Bathyarchaeia; order Bathyarchaeales; family Bathyarchaeaceae; genus CAYGAE01. The sequence continues at coordinate 7,699 of CAYGAE010000015.1, read as the reverse complement.
CCAGAAGAGAATAGCAGACGCTGAGGCGAAAGTGGTTATAACATGCGACAGTTTCCATAGGCGCGGAAAAACTGTTCCCCTGAAAGCGCAGGCAGATGAAGCTGTGAGGGGCGCTCCTTCTGTGGAGAGTGTCATTGTTCATAAGCATACTGGTGAAGAGATTCCGTGGAATGAAGACAGGGATCGCTGGTGCCATGCCATCTGTGAAGGACAATCGAAGGTTTGTGAGACTGAGAAGTTAGACGCGAATGATACTCTGTACATCTTGTATACTTCAGGCACGACTGGAACGCCGAAAGGCGTAATCTGCGCTCATGGCGGATACGCCGTGGGAGCAGCCACGACGTTGAAGTGGGTCTTTGACGTAAAAGATGAAGATATATGGTGGTGCACGGCAGATATTGGATGGGTCACGGGGCACAGCTACATCGTATACGCTCCGTTGATTCTAGGCGCAACTTCAGTGATGTATGAAGGAGCACCGGATTATCCCAAACCAGATCGATGGTGGTCCATAGTAGACAATTACGGAGTCACTATCTTCTACACTTCACCCACAGCCATTCGAATGCATATGAGATTTGGGGAAAAGTGGGCGAACAAGCATGACCTAAGCTCTTTAAGGCTGCTGGGTTCGGTGGGGGAAGCCATAAACCCTGAAGCTTGGATGTGGTACTACGAGAACATAGGTAGAGAACGCTGCCCAATAATGGACACTTGGTGGCAAACAGAAACTGGATCTTTCGTCATCGCACCGTTACCAGTGACTCCGCTCAAACCTGGTTCCGCCACAAAACCCCTTCCAGGCTTTTCGGCTGACGTATTCGATGCCAGTGGTAAACCAGTCAGAGAGGGCGGAGGCGACTTGTATCTGCTTGGGCCCTGGCCATCGATGTTGAGAGGTCTGTACAAGGCTCCTGAGAGATACAAGCAGGTTTACTGGAGTGGATTGCCTAATATGTATCTCGCTGGTGACAAAGCGCGGAAAGACGAGGATGGCTACTTCTGGATACAGGGAAGGGCAGACGATATCCTCAAAGTTGCTGGGCATAGAATAGGCAACTACGAAGTCGAGTCAGCGCTGGTGAGCCATGAAAAGGTAGCTGAAGCTGTGGTAATTGGGAAGCCTCATGAAATAAAAGGTGAATCGATAGTCGCTTTCGTAGTCTTGAAGGAGGGTGTAATCCCAAGCGATGAACTAAGGGGTGAGTTGAGGGAACGGGTGGCTCATGAGATGGGGAAGATAGCGCGACCTGATGAGGTTTGGTTTGTTAAGGATGTGCCAAAGACTAGAAGTGGAAAGATCATGAGGCGGGTCGTCAGAGCTCGGGTACTTGGCGAACCGTTGGGTGACCTTTCTACGCTTAGAAACCCAGAGGCAGTAGACGAAATAGCCTACGCCGTGTAACTGGACATAAACTCGTCAATACCCTGGTTCGTAAAGAAAACTCTATAAGAAAGATTCTTCTAAAGGGCTGGGGCTATATGCTGAGATTAGGAAAGAAAAATTCAAGATAACAGGCGATGCAGATGACTTCCGATTGGCATGCTATGGATACCAAAGAAGCCCTACGAAAGCTGAAGACCGGTCACGATGGCCTAAGTAAAGAGGAGACTGAACGTCGACTCCGCGAATTTGGATACAATGAGTTAACAGAGCGGAAAAGAGTCACTCCTCTTCGAATATTTCTCAATCAATTCAAAGACGTCTTTGTAGTCATGCTTCTGATTGCCATCGTGATTTCTGTCGTCGTGGCATGGTACAGGACTACTGCTGCCCCAAGCCCAGAAGGCTCCATCGAAGAATATGTGGATGCCATTACAATTGGGGCTATTGTAGTCCTTAACGCTGTTGTCGGCTTTGTTCAGGAATACCGGTCAGAAAGAGCAATGGAAGCGATGAAGAAGTTGACAGCCCCCAAGGCGCGCGTGTTGCGTGATGGAAAGGAAGTGGTAATACCGGCAAGAGAGGTCGTACCAGGGGATATTGCTTTTCTTGAATCAGGCGACCGCATTCCAGCAGATTGTCGACTATTGGAAACAGTGGATTTGAAGACCGATGAAGCAGTTTTGACGGGTGAATCCACGCCGGTGGAAAAGGAAACGGGGGTTGTAGATGAGAAAATCCCGGTGGCGGATCGAAAGAATTCAGTTTTCATGGCTACGCATGTGATTTACGGCCGAGGAAAGGGCCTTGTAACCTCTACCGGCATGAAGACTGAATTTGGAAAAGTCGCCGAGATGGTTCAAGCTGTTGAGCAGGAGGAAACTCCTCTAAAGCAAAAGCTTGAACGCTTTGCCAAGAAGTTGGGAATAATAATTGTAGTTGTCTGCATCGTTATATTTGCCCTTGAATTGTACGAAATTTTCGTTCTTAAGGTGACTCAAGGACCGGACGTCATAGGAAATATCATAGACACATTTATGGTAGCAGTGGCACTCGCCGTTTCAGCAGTTCCAGAGGGCTTACCTGCTGTAGTAACTATATCACTCGCTCTCGGCGCTCGCGAACTCGCAAAACGCAATGCAATTATCAGAAGACTCGCTTCAGCGGAAACGTTAGGAGCCACAACGGTCATTTGCTCCGATAAGACTGGCACTCTAACCAAGGGAGAAATGACTGTACGCAAACTCTACGCCCATGATAAGATGTTCGATGTAACAGGGGTTGGCTACGAATCTCAAGGCGATTTTCTCGTAAATGGCTCTCGCATAGAGCCAAAGGATGATGCCCATCTCGCTTTGTTGTTGAGAGCTGGCACCTTGTGCTCCAACGCCGCCTACGATGGACAAAACGTGATTGGAGACACTACAGAAGGGGCATTGATTGTAGCTGCCGCCAAGGCAGGAATGATAAAAGAGGATTTGGAGCGCACGTACCCCCGTGTGCGAGAAGTGCCTTTTACCTCTGAGAGAAAGCGCATGACAACAGTTCACAAATCACCAGAAGGAACGCTTTACGCTTACGTTAAAGGGGCACCCGAAACTATCTTGGAACGATGTGATTATACTCTTCAAAACGGCAACGAGAAGAAGTTGACCAAAAAGGAACATCAATCAATTCTGAAAACTAATGAAGAGATGGCAAGCGGGGCTCTCCGTCTGCTAGGGATAGCATACCGGGAACTGCCAGACGATATGTTAGAAAACTTCGACGAGGAGAACGTTGAGATGAGACTAGTTTTTGTAGGTTTAGCGGGGATGATTGATCCTCCAAGAGGGGAAGCCAAAGAAGCCAATCTTTTGTGCCAAAAAGCTGGAATAAAAACGGTTATGATTACTGGAGATCACAAACTCACAGCTGTTGCCATCGCCAAGGAGTTGGAAATGCTGAAAAGCGATGTGGTTCTGACAGGTACTGAACTGGATTTTATGAGCGATGAAGAATTCGAACATGTAGTGGAAGACGTAGCAGTTTACGCTAGGGTTTCTCCGGAACATAAGCTTCGTATAGTCAGGGCATTAAAAAAGAAGGGGCACATCGTTGCTATGACTGGCGACGGAGTGAACGATGCGCCGGCACTCAAGCAGTCAGACATTGGAGTGGCCATGGGAATTACTGGCACAGACGTAACAAGAGAAGCAGCAGACATGGTTCTAGCAGATGACAACTTTGCAACCATAGTCAACGCTGTTGAAGGAGGACGAAGCATCTATGATAACATACGAAAATTCTCCTTCTTCCTATTGCGCTCCAATTTCGATGAGTTACTTGTCATAGGCACTTTTGCACTACTCGGTTTAGAACTTCCCCTAACCGCAGGCATGATTCTATGGATAAACTTGGTCACAGATGGAGGGCCAGCCGTGGCCTTGAGCCTGGATCCCACAGCAGACGATGTGATGGAGCGGCAACCACGTAATCCAAACGAAGGCATATTACATGGAAGACTAGCTTCAATCCTCGCCACTTTCGTGACACAGTTTTTGGGAACGGCTGTCCTATTCTATATCGCATTCTACGTGTTCAATGAGCCTCTGGAAGAAGCACGGAGCCTCGCTTTCGTTCAAGCAACGTTACAGGAGCTGATTATCGTGTGGAACTGTCGCTCAGAGAAACACAATGCGTTTAGGGTAGGATTTACCTCAAACAAGTTTCTGCTGTTCGCTGTGCTAATATCGGCGCTTGGAACCATTCTCGTACCCTATGTAGGTTTATTTGACACAGCCCCCTTGTCACTCATGGACTGGGCGATGATAATACCAATTTCACTTTCAGGCTTCCTAATATTGCCAGAAGTCTTCTACGGCAGGAAAATACTACGCTGGAAATAATCTTCTAAAGGCTAGTGAGAGAGGAAAGCTATTTTCTGTCGACGAACCATTCAGATATTTTCATGTCTGTTTTCGGTTCAAACCTTACGTTCATGGGGCTGAAGGTTTGACCGAGTGCTGTTCTAAGGTTTCGTATATAGTCTTCAACGTTGATCTCCGAAACATTCTTCACAGAGTCCGTTGGTTTCACGGTGAAACGTTTGCCTTTGTAGTTGAATGGTTTAACCTTCACGAAAGAAACAGTATCGCGCCTCTTTACGTCTCTTCCTGAATCTATCAGTTGAACAGCACACTGGTAAGGTTGAGGCAGTGCATCCTTTAATTCTAGCTTCTCATTTGGATCGAAATACAGTCTCACTGCAAACTCCAGGTCTTCAAGTTTAACCTTTCCTTGCCTTAGATTTTTGATTGCATCTTGGACGATGGTCACAATTCTTTCTTTCGCCGCTTCGAAGGCCCCCTCGTCTTTTACATGACTCAACTCTTTGACACAGTTGCTGAATACGTTCTGAATGAAATAGGGCGCATTGGATTTGATTACTGTAAGACCTTTTAAGTCGGGAGTGCCGTCGTTTAGAATCCCAAAGTAGGCCTTTTTAGCCTTCGACAAAACGCACAGGGAATATCGTTTCTCGACTGCAAGGTCCAGTCGAAGCTTCTCTTTTACAGTCTTGATTAACCATTCTATGCCCTCTTCTGTCGGATCGTTTAGGAATACTGAGTCGGTGTCTCCGTAGATCGGACGCAACCCTTTTTCTTCTGCCATATTCCAAGCCGTTTGAAGAGCATAACGACTGTAGCCTGTTATAGATTCGGCTAAAGGCGTAGATGCAAGTCCGTGTATTCTGACGGTCACCCCGTAGCTTGAGACCGTGATGAGTTTCAGCAGTTTAGCCGCAGTTTCAGCGAAACGCCTCTCGTCTTTGGAAATTGTTGCATCTTTGGAACGAGGCTTGAACCAATGGATTCTAAGGTCCTTTAACGCTCCAACCAGAACTGAATAGAAGCCTCTTCTCTTTGTGCAAGTGTGATGGTCCAACTCAGGGATTGTGTTCTCTCTGCATTCTGTGTGCTCGCAGTCAACTGTCTCGTACGATAAATTGTAGCTGTCTATGCAACTTGGATAGAGGCTTTCGAAGTCCGTTACGACTGTATTGAAGTAGTTTCCGCTCTGCGGCGTGATTGTTAGCGCCCCCGTAACAGATCTCTTAAGTTCGCTTCGCCTTCTCAACTCTTTTGATGTCGGGATCAGAATGTTATTTTTCCTAAGGTATGTGTAGATTAGGGATTTTATCCATTCGCTCACTCGTTTACTGGAATAGGTTGTAGGGATTGGTAGGTTGGCGATTCTTGACAACATGAAGGTGTGATAGAGCTTTTCAGGGGGAGTTTCTGCTCGCATGCCTAGCAGTTCAGGTTTGATCCGTGGAATTGGCTGAAGGAGTAAGTTAAACCAATATTCTAGCATGGTGTATTTTAGTGGGTCAGTCGTCTCCACGCCAGCGAAAGTCTTCCTAAACTTCCTTTGCTGCTCTTCTGAAATGCTAGAAGCGAGCATGAGATGTTTTCCTTGCAGAGTGTGTGGTGAACCAAAGACCAAACCGTGATCGTAGACGTATCCATAGCTGAATTCGATCTTACTCTCCCAAGCCTTCTCGAACATTTTGCCAAATGCTTCAATGTTGGTAGGATTTTTGATCTCAATCCTGGCCAAGGTTTTCATTTCGCCTGTGAAGAGGTCCCTTTTTTGGATCGGGGAGACTTTGCCAACGATCCGCTCAATAGTGTATTCGTCTTTCTCGCTGAGCGGATAGGGTATTAGAAAGTAGGGCTTGTATTCGCGGTCTCTGAATTCGTTTATTGTTTCTGCTGATGTATCGTAAAAGCTGAGTTTTACCTCGTCAGCGTCGGTTTGGGAGTCTATCAGGTAAAGGATATCCAAGAGTTTACTTCTCTGTTCATTGCATTCTAGGTGAAAAATAATTGATGATCCTCGATAGATAACAGTTTCTTTCGAAACTAGATTGCGGTTTTGACTCTACATTTGCAGTCTTGACGCGGGTCTAAAACGGAAAATAATGTTTGGACCCATTGAGTTGCGTTTCATAGAGCGGATTCATAATGTATAACTAATGCGTAGGGTACGCAATTATTGAAGAGCCTTGGAGAAGAGAAGAGTCAGCTGGCGATTGCTGTTTCACAGCTTAGGCTTAGGCTGTCTGAGCAGCTCAGTCTTCCTTCAAATGTTGGTGTTCAAAGATATCGTTCAACAGGGCTATTTCCTCGCCATCGAAAACAATCAATTGATACTCACATTTGAGGTGCTTCTCACGGTTTTTGCCGTCTTTTACTTTGGTTACATTTACCAACGATTCGTTCGTTCTATGAGGTAGTCATTGAAACTGTTTTAGTCGTATGGTAAAACGTTGCAAATATCACAGAAAGGATGGGCATTCTGAGGATTCGCCCCTTTAATACGGACACATAGTCGAAACAAATAACAATTCTTAAATATTCTCTCACTCGAGAAAACTGAAATCGTGACTAATTTTTGGAGATATAGCAAATGAACTGTAAAAAATCTCTAGTGCCAACATTAGTTATAACAATACTATTGTTAGCAACCTGCGGCAATGTTGTAGAATCAACAACTGGGACATGGACAGTCTATGACTTGGAATATGCGGGGCTAAAAGTTAGAATTGAAGCTCCACGCCAAGCTAATCCGGGTGAAAACATAACTGTTACAGTAAGATCTGAAGCTCCCCAAAGGATCTATGTTGAGTATGTCTACATCAAAATCTACGGACTTAGAAACGAGACAGACGACATTCTGCTTGAAACTATCACACATCTTCAAAGCAGCTTCCTGACGGCTCCTCACGAGGATGACTACACAGTGGCAATACCTAACCGTACTTGCCCAGGATTTACCCATGGCACAATAGAATGCGAATGGGAGTTTATGGGAGCGCCGGCAAAAATACCTTCCGCCGGCTTCATGGTCACATACGTGAGAAATACGGAGCTTGAGCAACTTCGGGCGGAATACGATGAACTAAACGCAACATATCACTCCCTGCTTACAAATTACACAGAATTAGATTCAGAATACGTTGGCGAACTAGGCGGTGCCAGAAATTTGATGTACGTCTTTATTGCCACAACCGCAATCGCGGTAGCTACGCTTTTGTACCTTATATTGAGAAAACCTAAGACGTATTGGTCATAGAGTTCCGAGCTCTTTCTCTATTTGAGCAATCTCAACGGGTAGCGGCGGTCTGGGATAATTATAGATTGGTCCACCCGGCTTTTCATTGTAGTAGGGTCGATTGCACCCTGGACAGCCCGAAGTTACAAACGGACTGCCTGTTCTGACCACTTGCGTCAACTGCTTCTCTGAAACACCAAAATCGAGGAGGCG
>CAYGAE010000014.1:19479-21396 GCA_964347855.1 uncultured Candidatus Bathyarchaeia archaeon | reverse complement strand
ATATGGAAAAGATCAAACTAATCCTCTACGGCATCGGAGCCGTCGGAAGCCGCATAGCCAAGTTCCTATTACAAAAAGAGGGCATAGAAATCGTTGGCGCCATAGACATCGCCAAGGAGAAAATCGGAAAAGACCTAGGCGACGTCTTAGGTGTCAGAAAACAACTAGGTATCACCATATCAGATAATCCAGACACCGTAATCTCCAAGGCAAAAGCTGACGCAGTCGTTCACGCAACCACCTCCTTCCTCCAACAAACATACCCCCAGATTGCCAAGGCGCTGGAACACGGACTGAACGTAGTATCAACCTGCGAAGAACTCGCCTACCCCTACATAACAGACCCTGAGCTCGCCGAGAAACTCCATGAACTAGCCAAGGAAAACGGCGCAACCGTTCTGGGCACAGGCATCAACCCAGGCTTCCTCATGGACATCCTCCCCATCACTCTAACAGGCGCCTGCCAAAAGATCGAAAAGATCGAAGTCAAGAGAGTCATGAACGCAGCCACACGAAGAGGCCCTTTCCAAAAAAAGATAGGAGCAGGACTCAGCGTCAGAGAGTTCAAAGACAAGATACAAGCCAAAACCATAACCGGCCACGTCGGACTCGAACAATCAATCTCAATGATAGCCGCCGCACTGGGATGGCAACTCGACGAAATCCGAGTTGACGAGGTTGAACCCATCCTAGCGAAAAAACACGTAGAAAGTGAAGCAATCCAAGTAGGACCTGGACAAGCAGCTGGTTTAAAGCAGAATGCAAGAGGAATAATGGGAAAAAAAGAGACGATAAGTCTTGAGTTTCAGGCTTACATAGGCGCAGAAGAAGAATACGATTCCATCACCATCAAAGGAACACCCAATATCTACCAGAAAATAACACCCTGCATCCACGGCGACCTCGGAACAGTAGCCATAATCGCCAACTCAATTCCAAAGGTGATCAACGCGCCGCCTGGCCTAGTCACAATGAAGGACCTGCCAATTCCCTCCGCAACCTTGGGACATATGAGAAAACACATTCGGCAATAAATGATGATGAGCCGGGGCTTCAAAACTTATCTGACTGTACGCGAATACCACTACGCTTTGATAGAGGTCACCAAAACTTGCCAGCCCACCGAGTTAGCATCGATGTTGGAGGTACATTCACTGACCTGATAGCATTAGACGAGGAAACCGGAGAGCTTGTTAACATTAAGGTCCCTTCCACACCGAAAAAGCCTGCGGATGGAGTAATACAAGCCTTTCAACTGTTGCCAAAAAACGTTCAGCTCAGAAAGATCTCCGTTATAACCCATGCTACCACCATTGCGGTAAATGCTTTGCTAGGACAATTGCAGCTCAAAATTCCGAAGGTTGCATCCATTTCCACCAAGGGCTTCCGAGACGTGTTGGAAATAGGAAGGCAGCACCGACATGAACTGTATAACCTTTTCATTCAAAAGCCTCGCCTTCTAATTCCTCGTCAACTCAGATACGAGGTTAATGAGCGCATAAGCGCTCAGGGCGAGATTTTAGAACCGCTAGACAAGACGGAAGTGCAGACTCTCGCTGAGGAGTTGAAACAACAGGATATCAAAGCTGTCGCATTAACGTTGCTGTTTTCCCACGTGAACCCGAAACATGAAAGAGAAGCTGAAGATATACTCACTGAGGCACTTCCAGAAATTTTTGTCTCCACCTCTTCGAAGATAGCTCCAGAACACCGCGAGTATGAAAGAACAAGTACCACGGTCGTAAACGCTTGTCTCATACCCATTGTCGCTTCATACCTAAACAACCTAGCCAGCAGAGTTCGAAAGCTTGGTGTAACTGCTCCCTTTTGCGTAATGCGGTCTGACGGTGGACTGGCCACAAGTGAAACCGTGGTTGAAAAGCCCGTGTGCATGGTGGAATCGGGTCCGGCAGCTGG
>CAYGAE010000014.1:14488-19379 GCA_964347855.1 uncultured Candidatus Bathyarchaeia archaeon | reverse complement strand
CAAAATCGATCTCAAACTCGAGGAGGCGGCAACTGGAATCATTAAGATTGTGAACTCGCAGATGGCTAAGATCTTGCGAATTGTCTCCGTGGAACGGGGCTATGACCCGAGGAAATTCGTTTTAACGTCTTTCGGTGGAGCTGGACCTATGCATGCCTGCGCTCTAGCGGAAGAGTTGCACATCTCTAAGATTGTGGTTCCTCCTAACCCGGGACTGTTTTCAGCTTACGGCCTGCTATCGGCCAACTTCACTTGCAGCCTTGTGCAGGCCCTTATGGAAACAGCGGAACAGATTGAGGTTAGCGACTTGGAGAAAACGTTCGACGTGCTTCATATGAGGGCAGTAAAAACCATAACATCTCAAGGAGTCAAACAGAAGAACATGAAATCTTCGCGACAGCTCGATATGAGATATTTGGGGCAAGGTTATGAACTCACGGTTCCTGTGTCGTATCCGCTAACGATACGAGACTTCCCGCAAGTTGTGGAGAGCTATCACCGAAAACACAAAGCCATCTACGGCTATGCTAGAGAGGAAGCCCCCCTTGAGATAGTCAATGCGAGGTTAACAGCAGTTGGCGTAGTGAAGAAGCCAAAAATGAGGAAACAGAAGCCATACGGAAAGAACCCCCCAAAAGAAGTCCTTCTAACCAGGCGCCATGTGTTCTTCGAAAAATATGAAACCTTTGAGGAAGCTCCCATCTACATTAGGGAAAAATTGAGGTGTAAAAATTCTTTCTCTGGACCTGCAGTGATCGAGCAATATGACGCCACTACCGTGGTTTATCCCGGATGGGAAGCTGAAGTGGACGGGTTCGGAAATATTGTCTTGACTTTTTCAGAAGGAGGTTAGCAGTTGCGAGTTGACCTTGTGACCGTAGAAGTCATTAAGGGCGCCTTGATCTATGCCGCTGAAGAGATGGGCATCACCTTACGGAACTCCGCCTACTCACCAAACATTAAAGAACGAATGGACTTTTCTTGCACCCTTTTTGACCATCAGAAAAGGTTGACGGCTCAGGCGGAACATATTCCCGTACATCTTGGATCGATGAGCTGGGCTATTAAAGAAGGTTTAAGAAATTTTGAGAGTGAATTGCAGAAGGGCGACACGATTTTGTTTAATGACCCGTACATAAGCGGAACTCACCTACCAGACATAACCCTCATTACACCAATCTTTCACAACGAAGAAATCATCGGTTATGCATCCAACAAGGCACACCACTCTGACGTGGGCGGGAAGGCTCCAGGAAGCATGGTAGGAGATGCTACTGAACTCTATCAAGAGGGCATTATTGTCCCTCCGGTTAAGTTCGTAAAAAAAGGGAGAGTCGATAAAGAGCTCTCCGCGCTCTTGCTGAGTAACGTTCGAACTCCAGATGTCCGCATGGGAGACTTACGGGCGCAGGTCGCCGCCAACCTTCTTGGTGAACGTCGAATGTCGGGATTGGCTGAAAAATATGGTGGGAAAGTGTTGCGTGAAGCCATGACGCAAGTGATGGACTACTCAGAGAGAATGATGCGAACCGAGATAGGGAATATGCCTGAAGGTCGATATAGCGCGGAAGACTACCTCGAAAGCACAGGAGTAAGCGATGAGTTAGTGAAGATCAAGGTTACTGTCACCGTGCAGAAAGGCGGTCTAAAAATTGATTATAGTGGCACGAGTGAGCAGGTAGATGGGCCCGTGAACGCAGTTTTCGGGGTCACACTTTCCGGGGTATACTACGTATTGCGTTGCATCACCGATCCAACCATCCCAATGAATGAGGGATGTTACAGACCTGTGGAGGTTTTCGCACCGAAGGGGACTCTGGTCAACCCTATGCGTCCAGCTCCTGTAGCTGGAGGAAACGTGGAAACTTCCCAAAGAAATGTGGACGTCTTGCTGAAGGCTTTCACACAGATTGCTCCCAAGAAGGTCTGTGCCGCCTGTCAGGGAACAATGAACAACGTTGCAGTTGGCGGAACTGACCCGCAAACTGGGTGGTCTTGGACGTTCTACGAGACCATAGCAGGGGGCTTCGGCGGTAGAAACGGCTTGGATGGCGTTGATGCGGTGCATACACATATGACGAACACTATGAACACCCCTATAGAAGCCATCGAAGGTGCCTATCCAATACGGGTCTTGAAGTACGGGTTACGAAGGGACAGCGGTGGTGCGGGCAGGTGGAGGGGAGGAGTAGGTGTGGAAAGAAGCTGGAAGCTACTCAGCCCATCTGCCACGCTTTCCATCCTCGCCGAACGAACGAAGCTAGCCCCGTGGGGCCTTCACGGCGGCAAATCCGGAATGAAGGGAGAGTTCCTTATCTGCAAGCCGGATGGCACGGAAGTGCGGTTGAAGTCGAAATGCACAGTGCAAATGAAGAAGGGTGACACTTTCGTCGGGAGAACCCCGGGCGGAGGGGGCTATGGTGACCCCTTGGAACGTGACCCAAAAGCGGTTCTGCAAGATGTGGTTGACGAGGTAGTTTCCAGCGGCTCTGCCCGGGAGGATTATGGAGTGATCATAAATAGAGAAACCAAAGAGGTTAATTGGGAAGCCACACGAAAGCTTAGAGAAAGATTGCGTAGGTGAACAACATGGGCGACAATGTCGGCGTTCACAAAAAGACGACGATTGCGCTTTCCGAGTTACTTGAGAGCGTAAAGGCGAACCCGAATTTCAGCGAAGCAGGAGCCGTTGCTGTCTTTGTCGGAGTGGTTCGGGGAGAAACCTTTGAAGGCGATGTTGTAAGGAAACTGGAGCTAGAGGCATACGAGGAGAAGGCTAACGAGGTTCTCGCCAAGATCTGCGGCGAATTGAAGACACGAGACGGCGTTGTTGACGTACAGATCCATCACTTGCTCGGAGAGTTCGATGTTGGTGAAGATGTGGTCTATGTTTTGGTCGCTGGTGCTCATAGGCACAATGTATTCCCAGTGTTGGAAGAGGCGGTGGAGCGATATAAGAAGGAAGCCCCAATTTTCAAGAAAGAGTACATAACTGAGAAAAAAGGCACACCCAGGTCTTACTGGGTTAGCGAACGCGAAATCCCTTGACTCATCGGGAGCGGCAAAATTCGAAAGACTGATTTGAACGCTTGTAACTAGTCTTAATCATGGAAGAATGCTCCTTATGCGGTAGGACGCTACCGTCCTATTCTCTTGTACGTTGTTTCAGATGCAAGAAATCTTACTGTCGGAACTGTGTTACGTCTACTTGGTACCGAAACGTTTTGAGATACGTGCCCGTGTGTCTGAACTGTGCAAGGAAGCTTATTTCACCATCAAAGTCTAGGAGACGCGAACCCAAGTATAGTCCACTTCGCAAGTATCTGGCACGACGACCTCCATCCATCAAGTACGCCACCCTCACCTTTACCGAAATCGAAAAGATAATCGCTGACCGACTTCCCTCCTCCGCGTTGCAACACCGACATTGGTGGAGTAATGCCGACAGTAGTGTTCAAGCTCGATCATGGCTGCACCCAGGATGGAAAGTCCAAGAAGTAAACTTGAGCGACAAAACTGTAGTTTTCCGAAGAACCAGAACCGCAGAAGCAGGAACTGCAACCAAGCGGAAGAAGCGCTCTCGAGCATCAGCGAAAACACTTTTTCAACCACCAACCCCAAGAGCCCCCAGGAGAAGGATACCTTCTCAGACCAGAACCGCAATGGCTATAGCCCGATTCAAAAACGTACAACGCAGGAGATCATCTATGCGACGCTATCGTGGCAAGTTCAAGCCAAAGCCAGCACTGGAAAAACGGCTCTTCAAACCAGAAGCGAAACCGAAGAAGCTCAATCAATCTTAAAAAATGTAAAACAAGCCTTATTTGCCAATGCCCGCAGACTTGTTAAGCCGCGCTTGTTCGGACCTGGAATTTAATTTGCAGACCGAATCAACAGCCGAATCACTCGAAAGGCCAGCCAGAGCTTTCAGGCCTCATAAAGAAAGACCGAATTATCAACATATGCTAATCGGCTTAGGCTTAGCTATAATCGTGATAGTCACTTATTCGCTGATGGGGTTCACACCCGATATGTTTTCGCTTGTTTCTCTTGCAGTATTCGATTTTTTGTTTGTATTTCTTATATATCCACTTAAAGGCCCGTTACTATGCAAGGTCTTTCTGCTTTTGCTGGGCAACACTGTGGGGTTAATATGGAGTTTCATCAGAACTTCAGCTGTCGCAGGTCTTCCTCATTATTCAGCGTTTGACTCGATCAAAGTTGCATATATCATTATTTGGCCTATCATTGATTTCTTGTGGATTGTGTGCATCTGGGCGCTTGGATTATCGTTGTTAGTCTCAGCTGGGAGCCAAAAAGAAAGAGGAGTGGGTATCCCTTGATTTTAGAGGCGATCCTCATCACTTTGGTCTTGATTATGTCAGTCTACCTGGGTCGCCATTACATCTTCACCGTCACTGCACTATACTATACGAATAGCCAACCAAGTTATGCGTCGTGTGCCAACGATTATGAACCAAAAGTTTCTATCTTAATTCCTGCGCAAGACGAGGAAAAGGTAATAGGCCGCATTCTCCAACGAATGACCGAACTAACATATCCAACCCAGAAACTTGAGATAATCGTAATAGATGACGCCTCCACAGATCGAACAAATGAAATCGCTGCAAAATTCGCCAAAGAACATAGAAACATCAAACTCGTTAATCGCAGTGCAGAAAATGGCGGAAAAGGCAAGGCTGCAGCATTAAACGACGGACTACAACATGCGTCCGGTGAAATCGTCTATTGCTTTGACGCAGACTACTATCCCCAAAGAGACATCATCGATAAGCTCACTCCCTACTTCGTAGATCCCCAAGTTGGAGGAGTCCAAGGAAGAGTCACCGTTCTGAATGAGCCTGACACACTGGTGACAAGACTGGTTGCA
>CAYGAE010000014.1:0-14388 GCA_964347855.1 uncultured Candidatus Bathyarchaeia archaeon | reverse complement strand
AGGAAGAGTCACCGTTCTGAATGAGCCTGACACACTGGTGACAAGACTGGTTGCATTAGAAAGAATCGGCGGCTATCGAGTGGACCAACTAGCTCGAGACGACCTTAAACTCATCCCTCAATTCGGGGGAACCGTCGGAGGGTTCAGGCGTTGCTTGATAGAAGCACTCGGCGGCTGGAACATAAATACGCTAGCTGAAGACACCGATTTAACTTTCAGAGTCTATCTGGCAGGCTATAAGATCCGATACGTCAATCAGGCTGAGTGTTACGAAGAAGCGGTTGACGGGGTGCGGTCCTATTGGCACCAGCGATATCGCTGGGCCCGAGGTCATATGCAATGTGCCTTTAGACACACCTGGGCGCTCATGAAAAGCCAGAATGTGAAGTGGAGAGAAAAGGCTGATGGTTTCTTGTTGCTCAACGTGTATTTTGTCCCGATTTTAGTTGGGCTTGCTTGGATTCTCAGCGCCATACTGTGTCTTGTTCATCCATCCCAGTGGATTATGTTTAGCTGGGTTTCTACTCCTATCTTTGTTTATAGTGCTGTCGGGAATTTTGCTCCTTTCTTCGAGGTAGGAACAGGAGTCTACCTAGACAAGCGAGTGGGGGTATACTGGCTTCTACCATTGCTGTTTCTAACCTTTTTACTCAACACACTTATCTGCACTAAGGCCTTCATCGATTTATGCCTGTTCAAGGTTCTTGGAATCAGGTGCCCATCATGGACAAAAACTCTTCACAACGGTGGACGACACAACTACATCTATGATGTATAGCAAGCTATGTAGGTAACAACTGAGGAGAACAATGGACGCTAACGAGATGTGAGACACCTAAAGAATAACATGACTAACGCTTCTCATCAGCTTTAAAGAGCTGGTAAATCTGGCCAACGCAGAAGGCGAATCCTCTGGAAAGGTCAATGAGCGGGTAGACGAGGGCCCTTCCATACCGCCTATTCTCTCGAGCCTCGTATAGGTAGAACACCATTACTATCAGCAAAGGAAGAAGTGTAACTCCAAACAGCATTAAGGCGAAAACGATCCAACCAGTCATGATTGCTAGAGAAGTGAACAACCCAATTGCTGATATCCATGTTATGAAGCCTAAAAGGTTTAGGAAGGCCCACGTGGAAAATCTTTCTCGCGTTCCTTTCCTCTTAAGCAAAACTCCACTTCCCTTTCCGTATTTGAAGTGTTGTTTTAGCAGGTCTCTAAGGTTTGTTCTATGTCTATGCTGGACGACGACGTTTGGATCAGAGACCATTTTGTAGCCAGATCTGCAGATTCTTTCAACCACTTCTATGTCGTCGAAGCCGTATCTAATGTCCTCATCGAAGCCTCCCATTTTTTGGACTGCTTCACGTCTAAACGCTATGTTGCACCCTGCGGGATGCTGGAAAAGCTTTATCATACTTGTTGTTTCACGGGTCTTAAACGACGGCATTACCGGGACTACGCTGTTGTCGGCGTACTGCGAGAAGAAATCGTCATAGTATCCCTCAACGTTCCCTGCCACGCAACCTATTTGAGGGTCATTGAAGTTTTCGGCAATTTTCTTGACCCAGTCGCCTGGTACGACGCAGTCAGAGTCGGTGAAGGCAATGATATCGCCACTACTGTTTCTTATCCCAGTATTTCTCGCTACGTTTAACCCATTCCTCTTTTCGATAATCAGCTTGAAGGGATACTTCGTAACCATATCCCTAGTTTTGTCTGTTGAGTCACCGTCAACAACTATTACTTCAACCTTCTCTTTGTCATATTCCAACCCTAGAAGAGACTGCAACAGCGCCTCTATGGTCAACGCTCCATTTTGCACTGGAACAACTATCGAAACCGTCGGCTCTCTCTGCTTGCCTTGCATCGTAGCTTCACTATACGGTTTTTCCGATTCTTGATAAAATTTGCGAAAAGAGCGGCATGATTCTCGTTGCTTGTTAAGCAATGCCTATCGTTTCGACTTTGGTTCCAATCGTCAACTCAGCTTTGTTTAGCACGTCTAACAGAGTTGGGTACATATCGTTTCTCAACAGCTTCTGTCCGAACAGCGCGTTGTCGCTAACGCGACGACGCGTTTGTACTCTTAACCTTTTGTTCCACACAGCGTGTAGATTCACGATTGGATAGGCTAATCCCTTGAACAAAGCGGACGTGTGCTTACCCTTTAGCAGTAGCCCAAACACGAGGGCGCAGAGTACAAGAAGCACGTAATACATGAATAACCGTTGCCAGACATTCTTCAACTCGTAATTCTTCACCATCGTATAGACTCGGTTCTTGGCGGAGTGGTAGAGCCTCCGTGGGTGCAAACCTTTCTTAATCTCTCCCTCATGGAGTACCCTTGCCCCTGGAACGAAGACCACTCTGTACCCAAGCAATCTCGATCTCCAGCAGAAATCCGTGTCGTCATCGTAGATAAAAAACTCTTCATCAAACCCTTCCACCTCATCGAAAACCCTCCTTCTGACAATGCACGCCGCGGAAGATGCGGCGAAAATTTCGAAGACTCGGTCAAAGTCTTTCGCTCTCATATCGAACGTCGTGCTCCAAGTTCCCAAGGCATCTATGGCCAGCCCTGTGTGGTCAAGGCGCTCTTCGTCGGTTATCTTCAGTATCTTTGCTTGCGCCACCCCGATTTTCTTATCGTCCTCTAAAACCTTTACCAAGTGCTTCAGAAACGTCGGTTCAACGACTGTATCATTATCAAGAAAGGCTACGTATTTGCTTTCACGGTTTGCTTCTTTTACACCGACGTTATGAGAGGCGGAAGGGCCAATATCGCGTGTAAAGTGGATTACCCTTACATCTTTGAAACGTGATGCAATCCACTTTTCCATTTGAGGAGTCTGACAGTCGACAACTAAAATCTCATAGTCTGGGTAGTCTGTTTTAACGAGTGATTCTAGACACTTCTCAAGCTTCTCTGTACCTCTAACATTGATAACGACAACGCTAGCTCTTGGATAGCTCTTGCTCATTCTTATTGAAGCCTCTTCTATCTTGCTGCCCTTCAAAGCTTGTCCAAAGCGTCTACCCAGATTCTCATCTTTTCTATCTGTAGATTCATGAATTTTATGTGAAGTGGTTCGTCAAATCGCTTCTTGACGTTTCGGTTAAGGTGTTCAGCGAGTTCCAAGTAGCAGTCTGCGTAGTTTTGGGAGGAGAATGCTGTTTCGTCAACAACGCGCCACAGTTTTTCGTTTATTGCTACTCCTTCCAGCTCTTTACTTAGATCTTTGAACACGTTTCTGCTTCTCTTAGAGTGTATGCCAAGTGGTTTTCCTAAGCACATTTTTTCTCCAATGTGGTCGGCTATTCGCTTCACGAATATTCCAGACCATATGTCGTCGAATCTGTCTATTCCTAGCTCGTTCATGTAGAGTTGGTAAAATGCAGGTACGATCCTGGTTTCGAACAGTGTGTTCATACTGCATACGGCGAAGTACGTTCCTTCTCCGAGAATCACCTTCTCTCTTTTGCACCCTTTGCTCTCTATACTGCATCTCCCATCTAATCCACCATAGTAGGCTATTGTCAGTGCGCTCAAATCCGGACATTCAAGCCAAAGGCCCATGTTGAGAACGCACTCGCTTCCACCTGCGCTCCATGTATAATTGCTTCTTCTTGTTTCTGGGTCATAAGGGTGGCCTCTCGGGTACTCTGGGAAGTCAACGTTCAAAAGGAGATTCTCCATCGTGTTGTACCATTTCCCCTCAGCGCGAACAGTGATCCCCTTTCTCTTTGTGAGGTTTTCCGTGTGCTCCTTGACAAAATTCTCTGGGATGTAAACGTCGTCGTCTATTTCCAGCACCATCTCGGCCTCATCCGCATAGGCGAGAAGGAAGCCAAAACTGGTCTCTGCATGGCATTTTTCGGGTATGCAGCTGATGTATTTTCGATAGGCTGAGCCAAACCGTTCTTTGAACCACGCCTTCCTCTCTTGCGGGCCGAAATATTCATGTGGAACACCCTTGAGATGTTCATCATTTTTTAGGCGAACCTTCTTGTCTCCCTCATCAACAATGACGACTTTGACCTCTCCTTCTTGGTTTCTGAGGGGTTTAAGGTTCTCAAGTTCATTTATAGATGCTGTAACGACGTAGGTTACCATTGGTATTCAGTCTTTCTTATGAACCCAGTTTTCTTTAAAAGGTTTATAAACACTCAGAGTCTAGACTCCTTTCCATATAGCCGAGTAGTCCATAGGCTCTGGTTGAGAACAGAACGCCACATCGTCTCAAATCCTAAATAGACTAATTCTCTTATTAAATCGCTTAATATATACAAAAGCAGGAACGAAACATGAATTTTCTACTGGGCAAAGTACCAGCCGAAATCTTACAAGAAGTAGTCTTCAAGAACTTGGGCACTCACCGAAGCGATGTCATTCTTGGTCCAGCAGTTGGGGAAGACGCAGCCATACTCAGAGTTGGAGAAGAAACCGCCATAGTGGCGACAGACCCCATAACCGGAGCGGAAGAGTGGTTGGGATGGCTGGCCGTAAATGTCGGAGCAAACGATGTTGCCACCTGCGGCGTCGAACCACGCTGGTTCAGTTCATGCCTACTCCTCCCAAGAGATTCGAAGAAGGAACTCATCGAAAAGATCTGCAGTCAAATGGACGAAGCTGCACGCCAGTTGAACATGGCCATTATTGGTGGCCATTGTGAAATAACACCGGGGATTGAGCATCCACTAGTTATAGGGTGCTCAATAGGCTTGGCTGACCACGGAAGGTACGTGACTTCAAGTGGAGCGCAGGTGGGAAACAGGATAATTATGACCAAAGGGGCAGGAATTGAAGGAACTGCCATTTTGGCCACTGATCGAAGAACTCACCTTCGGCAAGCCTTTAGCAGAAGTTTTCTCCAAAGGGCTGGAAACTTCTTTACGAAAATCAGCGTTGTCAAAGACGCCCTCACCGCCTTTAGAACGGGTGGAGTGTCGGCAATGCACGATCCCACTGAGGGGGGAATTGCTGGAGGTCTACATGAGATAGCTGACGCAGCAAATGTAGGCTTCCAAGTGTACGAAGACAAGATTCTGATCCCTGAAGAAACGAAGAAGATTTGTGGCCACTTCGGAATTGATCCTCTTCAACTCATCAGCTCAGGCTCCCTTCTGATTACAGCTAAAGAAGAGAAAATAGAAGAAATCCTAACCGCTTTATCACAGAACGATGTTCGCGCATCTATAATTGGCGAGATTACAGAGCCTGATCGAGGAAGGACACTCGTTACAAAGACTGGAGAGAAAACCAACTTAGTTAGACCATTGAGTGATCATGTTTGGATAGCACTCTCAAAAGATGTCTCCAGATGAAACAATATGTTCATCCACTTTTCCAAAGGGCGCTGAACTGTAATCACTTGATCCGAAGTGACGGAATGGAACGCCGCACCGTTCTCACGATAGGTAGAGCTATCATTAAACCTATTACAGCCTGACCGATGTTAAATGGCACCTCGGCAATGGCGATTATTTCCCACTGCGGGACAATATGGGGGAGTATTAAGGTTTCGTACAGATAGTATCCAAGCACCATCTCCACACCTCCACATAGAACAGAAACAATTTGCCAGTTCAATCGCGGTCCGTGCCTAAGACCAAAATAAACAATGAAAACCCCTAGCAGTAGAGCAATGGCTACCCAAAACAGCTTTTCGATAACGAAATTCCCGAAGATACCGATATAATACGTGAATCCCAGATAGACCGCAGTTGCTCCGAGACCAATTCCAAAAAACACGCCTAATGCATCCCATTTTGCAGAAGAAGACCCGATTTTGGGACGAATTTTGTATCCAAGATAACCAACAATCAAGCCCTCAACGCCCTTTATCACCAAAGTCCCTGGCGCATACCATAGCGCACCAAGAAGAACGTCAGCAAGAGAGGATCCAACTCCACCAGCTATCCCCCCTATGATTGGCCCAAACAGAAGAGCCGCGACGTAAACCATGGAGTCCCCTACATTGAAGAACCCATAAGTCAACGGAATGTCGATTTTCAGAACAAGAGTAGCTACGCAAACAACCCCAGTGAATATCGCCAAAATTGACAGTTCTCTCAAACCAAACCTCACTTTCTGAACCTCAGCAAGAGATGATCTGGGGGGGGAAGTAGTATAGTTATAACTATACTACTTAAACATTACGCTGAATGAAATTCAGGCTAAAGCAAGGCCTTTAAATCATCAATAGCATGCAAGACTTTCTTTCCACGTACCGCGATTTTGAAGTATTTTCTGCCGTCCTTCTTGTAAGCGATTGCCAACCCTCTTTCAGAGAGATCATTTAGATGTTGGTATACCGCGGCACGTGTCATGGTTTTTCCAATTTTTCTCCATAGGTCGTAGCCATAGGCGTCTTCATTACTCAAAATTCGTAGAATCTTCTCTTTCGTGCTTAACTCCAAGCCAACTATTGCGGTTTTTCGCTTTTTAGTGAGAGCTTGAAGAACATCAGTCGCTTTCAACCCGCTTCCAGTTATGAGACATACAACTTTGTCTTCCTTATCGATCACACCTCGTCGGGTGAGGTTTTTCAGTGCTGCAATCGTTGCTGAACTCGCAGGTTCGGCAAAAATTCCTTCAAGTTGGGCGATCTCTTGCTCAGCGGCAAAAATTTCGGAGTCTGACACCGTGACTGCAAGTCCTGCGGATTCTCTTATAGCTTGGAGTGCCCACTCCCCGTTCAAAGGTGTGCTGACGAGAATTGCCAAGGCGTGTGTAGAAGGTTTGGAAATGGCAACTGGTTTCGGTTTGTGCTCCAAATGTGCCTCGACGATTGGCGCACATCCTTGAGCTTGCACGCCGCCCATCTTTGGGAACTTCTCAACCTTTCCTAGATCTTGTAGTTCCTTGAAACCTTTCCAGATCGAATACATGGTTCCACCGCTTCCCATAGAAACAAGAAACCAGTCTGGAACTCCAACTTGTTCCACGACTTCGTATGCTATCGTTTTCTGAGCCTCAATAACAAGGGGATTGAGTTCCGCAGTAGCTTGATACCAGCCGGTTTCCTTTGCCAATGATTTTGCGCGTGTGTTGGATTCGTCGACGATTTCCCCATGTTCTTCTATTATGGCGTCATAGATTAGCATCTGAGCTAGTTTGCCCATATCAACGATTTTCGGTACAATCACATGACATATGAGACCAGTCTTAGCGCAATAAGCAGCCACAGAGGCCCCTATGTTCCCATTTGAGGCGCAGATTATGGAGTCATATTTCAAGTCTAAAGCATTTGAGACCATAAGGGCTGCACATCTATCTCTGAAAGAGTTTGTTGGGTTTCGTGTCTCATCTTTCAGGTATAGCGTCTCTAAGCCGATTTTTTTGGCGAGACGTTCTGCCTTGTGAATTGGAGTGCCTCCTTCGCCCAAAGTTATCATTGTCTTGACGTCTGGAAGCAGAGGTTTATATCTCCAAAACGCAAAAGGGCCAGTTAGTTCAGTTTCTTTCTGTAACTCGAAATCATGAGTGTACTCTAGGAGCCCTCCACATTTCTCGCATCTATGTCGAGATGGATACGGCTTAAAACTCGTTGAACATCTAGTGCACTGCAGAGTTGTCATAGACTGGATTACTCCTTGAAAAACAAGGAATGGTCATTTATAAAGGCTCTAAGATAACCGGAGAGATGTTATAGGCGAGAAGACACTAGTTATATGCAAATCTTGAGGAAAAGCAATTGGACATACGTGACCTAGTGCCTGGAATGAGCAACGTTGATCTAAAAATCAGAGTGTTAGATATTTCAGAGCCCAAACAGGTCGTGACAGGTCAAGGTGTTGAACACAAAATAGTGGAACTCGAAGTTGGCGATGAAACCGGGACGATGAAGTTAGTCTTGTGGGATGAGAAAGTCGTTCCTCTGAAAGTTGGAGATATGGTACATGTCGAGAACGGTTTCGTGTCATCCTTTAAGGGAGAATGGAGAATAAACGTTGGAAAATATGGGGACGTAAACAAAGTATAGCTCGAATCAGAAAAACTCGAGTAGATCTATTCTGGTAGTTTCTCCACTTTCACTGGGGTTTGTTTGAAAATCACGTCCTCTTCACTTCTTAGGCTTTCAGTATACTTCACTTCGCCGCTTATTTGACAACTAGATTCGATGGTGATGTTCTCACCATAAACGTTTTCTGCGTGTGCACCGCTTCTGAGTAGAACCTTCTTTCCGTAAATCCCTTCGGCATGGGCATCCCGTCCAATGATAACCCGATCTGCCTTTATGGGTCCACGGACTTTGCCTCTTCTTCCTATTTCAACAAAATTCGCTGTCACGCCTTCCACAGTAATTATTGAACCGCCAACCTCTACGCGTTCTTCTGCCTTAGCTTTTCTTGAGCGCAGTATTCCGCCTACTTCGATGTTCTTTGCTGAAAGTTCCTCGTCAATGTCCACTTTGCCCCCTACTTCAAGATTTCCTAAGAGTTTTAGTGACTTGCCTACTTCCACTTTGCCTCCAACATCCATCTCGTAGCCTTCGCCGGAACCAGTTATCTCTACTTTGCCTCCCACATCGACGTCTTGGAACTCCAAATCCCCTTCAACTTCAAATGAACCTCCAACATTTACATTGCCACCCTTATTTTTGTTCGCCAGTCGAACTAGTCCACCCACATGGATTTTTTCAAACTCCAATGGGTCTTTCGACTCAAAGCTTCCGCCGACATCTACTTCACAGATTTTCCCGCCTCCAACTTTTGCTGTGCCTCCTACATCTAATTTCACGACGTCCACCTTAGATTCAATTGAAACGCTTCCGCCCACATCTATTTTCTCCGCCTCCACTGCGCCTTTGGCTTTGAAGCTTCCGCCTGCATCTATGCCTTCAGCCTTTACGTTTCCATCAACCTTCAAGCTTCCACCAACATCAACCTCCTCAACCGTTAAATCCTTGCTCACATGCACAGCCGCATCTACATCTACACGTTTTGCAGTCATCTTCCCAGAAACGTCGAGGCGACCATCCTCGACAGCAACATTGTTTTCTATTTCCAAGTCTCCATGAATTGTTACGTTCTCTTCGGCTTCGAGGTTTTCTGCTGAGAGGTTGCCCTCAAAAGTGTTGTCTCCTTCACAGTAGACTCTACCAGAAACCTTCAGGGCGGGCGGTTCTCCCGTTCCATTTACGACCGAATGCCGCCCTAACACTAAGTCTCCCTCAACAAAGTCCAGTGCTGTTGTGCTTCTCGAAGGAACAGATATTTTCCTGTTCATTGCTAAACCTTCGACAGAAGAAGTTGTATAAGGGGACTTAAAAAAGGGAACTCACATTTTGTAGTCACATTAGGTGACTATGGAGATAACTCCGCAACTATCCATTCTTTTCGCTATTGGGCACGTGCATAGCAAAGGTACCTGGATGTCTCCGAAAACCGTTAGAAAGCATAAAACACTTCTTACAGGGAATTCAAGATCAAGAAGTAATGCACGCAAGATAGTCTTTTAAATCGCGCGGTGCAAGAAGATACTTAATTGGTCTCGTACTGATGGTTAGTGAGCCATGTCGGGCAATCGCTCGCTGGAACGTGTTCTTGTTCAGGCGAAGAAGAAAGAGACAGAGTACAATTGGCTCCATGCAGCCAACCTCTACATTAGGGCACAGACTGGCGTATTGAAGCACAAGGATTTCCTGAAAGCTGGTGAATTTCAAGAGAGGATTGGTCTTTGCCTCTATAGAGCTGCTATGCAAGCTGAAAGCCGAGAAGAGTTCCTAGAAAGAATGCAACACGCGGTTGAGGCGTACGAGAAAGCATATGGATTCTATGAAAGGCTAGTTGATGAACAGAGCACAGCAAAAAAGTTTCGCTGTAATGCTATTGCTAAGTATCTAGGGTACTGGCTTACTTCCAATCCATCTGAGAAGAGGAAACTTCTTGATGATTGCTTGGAGTTGGAAGGCAAGGCGTTAACAGGGTTTTGGAAATCTGGAGATGTTCAGGAATATGCGAGGACGTACTGTGAGCTTTCACTTGTCTTTTTCTGCCGAGTATTCCTTGAATGGGATAGGCAGACTTTAAAGAGCATCTTGGAAAAGGGGCTAAAATGGGGAGAGAAGGTAATTGAGAGGCTCTCTGAGATTAGCGACCCATACGATGTTGCTGGAACCTATTTTACGTTGGCAACCTGCTTAAGTGATTCTGGGTTTTACTTCGTCTCGGAGTCAGAGGACATAGATTCTACCCGCTTGGCAGCTGTAGACTATCTGAATAGGGTTGTTGAACTTTCTCAGCAAGAAGGTGCCAAACTTCTCTTAGGCTTTTCACATCTCTGGCTGGGAATTAACAGTGGCGGAGAAGCAGCAACAAAGCATCACCAGAAAGCGTTTGAATGCGGGAAACAGACTCGGGACAACTTTCTAACGGCAAACAGTTTGGATTATCTAGCGTATGATCATTATTGGAAGGCTTATGCTACAGAAGATCCGGAAAAGAGACGATCGCTGGCCAAGAAAGCTATGCGATTCTATGATGAGGCGCACGATCATTACTCGATAATCTCTTTCATAAGCCCCAGAGGAGGTTTCATAGGTCCACCTTCAGGTCAAGCTGAACATCACTATCAGCTAGCTCGGTGGGAAACCGACCCTCAAAGAAGGCTCGAGCTCCTCGAAGAGGCTGTGAGACTCGGCATGACAGCTTTGAAATTGGCAGAGGACTCAGACATGCCAATGGTCATAGCACAAGTGTTTCACGTACTCAGCAAAACGCTTCAAGCCCAAGCGTACATGGCTTCAAATTCTTCAGAAAAACGGAGCAGGTTGATTGAGGCCCTAAAATACCGAGAAAGAACAGTCCAAATCTTTGGCGATCTAACACCCTTCTTCTATTGGAATCGAGGAGTGATGCTTAATTATCTCGCAGAAATAAAATCAGAACTCGCAGAAATCGAAGAGGACCCTAATAGCAAAAGAAGATTTCTTGAGGAAGCTGTCATCAGCAAGGAAGAATGTCTCAAGCTATGCAACAAAGTGATGCCACAATTTGAGAGGAAGGGTGAGACCGCTCTTTTTGCCGCGCTTCGTGACTACCAAGACACTTACGTGACACTGCTAACGCGTCTTTATGACCTGACAAGCAACCCAAGACATCTAAGAAAAGCAATAGAAATCCTGCGGAAGGCAATCGAATCGTCTAGCAAGCTAGGCATGGTCAGCCTCATGGCGGAATCATACTGGAAAATCGCCAAGGCACAAGACATTCTGGGAGAACACCTTGAAGCTGGACAAAACTTCCAGAATGCATCAGAAAGCTACCTCAAAGCCGCGGAAAAGATCCAACAACTAGAGGACTTCTATCATGACCATGCATCGTACATGCAAGCTTGGAATGAAATCGAGAACGCAAGAGACAAACATGCAGAAAAGCAGTATGGACAAGCAAAGGAGCATTACGAGAACGCTTCCAACCTCCATAAATCAACAAAACGATGGAATTATCTCAACCCAAACTATTTGGCATGGGCTCGACTAGAGGAAGCGGAAGATCTGAGTAGAGGAGAACAAATCGAAGAAGCCAAGAAACTATTCAGAAAGGCGGCAGAATTGTTCCGTGAAGCAAAGAACAGACTTCAAGCCGCAGAAGCCAGCATTACGAGTGCAGATGAAAAGGACCTAGCTGAGAGGTTGATCATAGCTTCAGGCATACGAGAAGGATATTGTCTTGGGCGAATCGCCTTAGAAGAAGCAAAGATCCTTGACAGACATGGTGATAATGTTGCTAGTTCAGGGAAATACGGCTTGGCAGCTAGACGATTCCAGGAAGTACTTGCTACCATTGAGAGTGAGTCCAGCTTCACGAACGCAACAATCACTAAGGATCGTCAAGAGCTGAAGCCGATAATCTATCTCTGTCGCGCTTGGCAAGCAATGAAAAAAGCTGAGGCTGAAGCCTTACCAGAGCTGTTCTTGAAAGCATCTCAACTTTTCGACAAGGCTAAGGAGTTCAGCTTCAATGAAGAGGCTAAGCTCTTAGCTATGGGTCATGGCCATTTCTGCAAAGCCCTTGACGCGGGGACCCGATTCGAAGATTCTAGAGATATGTCGTTGTACTTATCTGCAACTCAACATTTGGAAAGCGCAGCAAACTACTATGTTAAAGCTGGTTTCAAGATCGCCTCAGAGTATGCTATCGCTACCCAACGCCTTCTTGATGCCTACATTTATATGACTAAAGCTAAGGGGGAAACAGATCCCGGAAAAAGGGCACGATATTATACAGTGGCTGAGAAAGTTCTGCAAACTTCCATTGGATCATATGTCAGAGCAAAGCAACCTGCAAAAAGCGAGCATGTTCAACGGCTTCTAGAGAAAGTTAGGCAAGATAAAGAGCTCGCCATGTCATTAAGTGAGATCTTAGATGTACCAGCTATCACTTCATCAACAGCAAGTTTTGTCACACCAACTCCCAGCGAAGAAATGGCAGTAGGTTTGGAGAAGTTTGAACAGGCAAACATTCAAGCTAATCTGATCCTCCCTGAAAAGAGAGTCCCAATTGGAGAAAACTTCAACGTAGAAATACAAATCACCAATGTTGGGAAACAAACTATCTTGTTAGACAAGGTTGATGAGATTTTCCCCTCACGTTTTAAGTTAGTTGTTAAGCCCAACTATTGCCACTTTGAAGATAAACATCTTAACATGAAGGGGAAAAAACTTGACCCTCTGAAGACAGAGGAGATCCATCTCGTCCTGAGAGCCTTTGTTAGAGGCGCTTTTGAAATAAAGCCAAAAATCGTCTACGTAGACGACACAGGACATCAGCGGGTCTCAGAGCTCGAACCCGTGGCAATTGAAATCATAGAGATCACTCTCCCAGAGCGCTTAGCCACTGGATACGAAAGTCTCGACGATTTATTACTCGGTGGGATACCGGAGAAATACGCCGTCATACTAACTTCACCCTATTGCGATGAAATGAACTTGCTGATTAGGAGATTCCTTGAAACCGGAGCAAAAGATGGGCAAACCACGATTTACATTACCACACGGGCTACTGGACTAGAGAACCTCGCTACCAAATATCAGTCAAGCTTCTTTCTTTTCGTCTGTAACCCTCGAGCCGATGTAATGATCAAGAGCGGACCTAACGTGTTCAAACTGAAGGGCGTGGAAAACCTAACGGACATCAGCATTGCCCTAACCTCCGCTCTCCGAAAGCTGAGTACAACCGTAAAATCTTCGCGAAGATGCTGTATTCAGATTGTCTCAGATGTTCTCTTACAGCATCATGCTCTTCAAACAAGAAGATGGCTAACTGGGCTTCTTCCCGAATTAAAGTCGAAAGGCTTCACCGTTTTAGCAGTAATGAATCCCCAGATGCACCCGTCCGAAGAAGCTCAAGCGATTCTCGACCTGTTCGAAGGAGAAATCAGCATCTACGAAAAGAAAGGCGAAAAAGAAGCTGGAAAGTGGCTGCGAATCAAAAGAATGGTTGGGCAAAAATATCTAGAGATCGAATCATCTCTCAGTAAGGCAAAGCTGTAGAACATGTGGATTAAAGAAATCGCTCCACTCCTACGCTCGCGCGCCATAACTAGCGCACGTCACGGTTTTACATAAGTCATAAATAGTCGTAGAAATTATCTGTGGTTATCTAAAGGTGAAATAGATTGGCAAAAAAGATCGCTACGGGGATTATCGGCTTAGATGAGCTGGTTGGCGGTGGTCTGCCAGAAGGAAGGACAATTCTGGTCATTGGAGGACCCGGCACGGGGAAGACTATCATGTGCAGCCAATTCTTGTACAATGGAATCTATGAAAACAAAGAAAATGGAGTTTTCGTGAGTTTAGACGAAAGCAAGGACCACTTCTACTCTGAAATGCAGCAGTTCGGATGGGACTTTCGTAAAGCAGAGGCAGAGAGAAAATTTGCCTTCTTGGATGCTACGCGAATGTCGCGTGTGGCCATGATGAAAGAGAAGCTTTACGAAGAAGAGGCCCGTAGCTTGCGAGGCAAGCGCCTGTCTATTGATAGATTGCTCGAGGATATGCAGACAACAATCGGGATGATTAACGTGAAAAGAGTCGCTGTAGATACTCTAGCGGCACTTATCTACCGTTTTCCTGATCCCATAGAACGAAGAACCGTAGTTGTAGATCTGATCGAATCTCTAGCAGATCTGGGAGTCACTAGTCTTGTGACAACTGAACTAGGATACTTAGGTCTTGAACGAAATGCCCTGGAAGAGGAATTTCTGGTTCACGGGGTTATCATGATGCAAACTCTGTTTTCAGCAGGGACTACAACGAGAGCAATACAAGTTGAAAAGATGCGAGAAGCCAAGGTTAATCCAAGCCTTGTCCCATATTCAATAGATCAGAATGGCATTGAGATCTTTCCCAATATGCCATTATTTGGGGAAAAATAGGCCC
>CAYGAE010000013.1:14203-21584 GCA_964347855.1 uncultured Candidatus Bathyarchaeia archaeon | reverse complement strand
CAAAACAAATACTAATTATCATTAGTTTAAATTAAATGTTATTATCTAGACCCAACTGTGTATCGATGGCCATCATGATCATATTCAATCTTGCTTCCCCGCACGCGTTATCTGGAAAGATCTGTTACTTTGTCGCCGTCTCTAGATTCGCTCTCTTGTATCTTCTGTACCCTAAGTTAAAAGCTAACCATATACCAAAACCGTAGATCGCCCCATTTGCAATGGCTCCCAAGTAACTAGCAAACGGTGAATCTGAAATTCCTAGCCAAGTAGGTATCATGTTCCCAGGAAACAGGGGCACGGGAACTGCGGCGGAGACTAACATGAATAGGAGAAAGAAGGATACGAATATCGCAGGACCCAGCAATCCTACAACCTCTGCTCTTGACGGATTGTACAGATTCCCCGTATATTTCTTGTATCGTAATACGTAATAAACCTTTTCGTTTCTTTGTTCAACAAAGATACACTTACACATCGTTGCAGTTCAGCCTGAAAGGAGAGAGGTTTATTCGAAGTTAGCTGACTACTTTTCCTCCATCCACAACAAGCTTTCCTCTCTTCACTACCTTGTCTACAAGGTTTATGCCAAAGCGATACCCCAAAAATCGGTGACTTGGAACGTCTAAAATGATTATATCAGCGTATTTGCCTTGTTCCAGGCTTCCCACTTCTCGCGCTCGGCTTATGGCGTGAGCAGCGTTTATCGTCACAGTGGCTATTGCTTCTGCGGGGGTCATTTTCATCTGGTGACAAGCTAGGGCAATTATGATCTGCTGGTTCTCAACCCAGCAACTGGGGTTGTAGTCTGTTCCTAACGCTATGGGCACCTTCTCGTGAATCATGTTTCTAGCGTTAGCATATCTTCCAGCCATGAGGGTGAAAGAGGCTGCAGGAAGCAGGACCGCGATGACGCCCTTCTTCGCCAGTGCCTTTATCCCCTCGTCAGAAGAGAAAAGAAGATGGCTCGCTGAGATAGCCTGGATTTCGGCGGCCAGTTCGGCTCCACCGGTCAGAGTCATCTCGTCTGCGTGAATTTGGGGTATCAGGCCATGTTTTTTCCCTTCTAAGAGAATCTTTTTGGACTGTGCAAGGTCGAATACGCCTTTTTCGCAGAAGACGTCGCAGAATTCTGCTAGCCTGTGAGTTGCAACTGCGGGTATCATCTCGTTGAGTATGAGATTTACATAATCGTCTGTTTTGTCTCGGTATTCCATTGGGATCGCGTGCGCCCCAAGGAAGGTCGGCACTATATCAATTGGATGTACCTCGTTCAGCCTTCCCATAACCTCTAAACACTTCTTTTCATCCTTTGTGGTTAGTCCATACCCGCTCTTCGCTTCCACCGTGGTTGTCCCATGTTCCAGCATGGTGTTCAGAGTTTTCTCGCAGGCTTCTACGAGTTTCTGTTTGCTGGCTCCTCTTGTTTCCCTCACGGTCTTCAGAATCCCACCGCCCTGTTCCAAGATGTCCATGTAGGAGGTACCATCAATCCTCATCTCAAACTCATCTTCCCTTGAGCCAGCGAAAACAAGATGCGTGTGGGGGTCGACAAAACCAGGCATGACTACTCTTCCACTCGCGTCGATGGCTTCTCTGCCTTGAATTTTCTTTCGGAGTTCGCGTGTTTGACCTACAGCAACGATTTTTCCTTCGTCAATAGCGATGCTGCCATTTTGAATAATCCCGAGCTTCTTCATTTGGTCACTTACTAGGGGTCTTTGGCTTCCTTCCCGCAAAGTGATAAGTTCGCTTGCGTTCTCAACCAGCAGATCCACTTCTCTTGTGATCACGTTTCCCTCGCCTTTTTTTCTATGAGCTGCTGTATAGCTAGTTCAAGCACTTTGTCTTGATTGAATTCATCGAGTTTCAAATAGTATCCAGCGGTGTCTGTTATGGCGCGTAGGGGGGCTAATCCACAGAACTCTGATCCGATGATCGAAACGTTGTACCTTTCTGCTTCAATCTTGATTAGTTCCAACACTCTGTAAAGGGGCGTTTTCTCAAAATCGGTGATGCTCATGCCAATCTGAGTTATGTTTCTCTCAGGTATTTGCGCGGCCATGGCTTTGACGAAAGTTAGGCCTCCTTTCTTGGCATGCAACGCTTTCGCTATTTTTTTGGCTATCCCTATGTCTGGGGTTCCTAGGTTGACGTTGAAGCCTGCCATGACCTTACGGGCGCCAGTTGTTGTTGCTCCTGCAGTTGGGTGGGCAGAAGCTGATCCGAAGTCGGGCTTGCGTTCTGGTCTTTTGATCATTTCGTGGAGGCTTTCATATTCTCCCTGCCTGATCCAATCTACGTCGCTCCTCTCACGGCTCGCTGCGGCTTCCCCATATAGATACACGGGAACGCCGCATTTTTCAGCTAGCGCTTTGCCGAATCGTTTTGCTACCTCAATACATACTTTCATGGTAACGTTTTTAATTGGAATGAAGGGCACAACGTCTACGGCGCCAATGCGGGGATGTTGCCCCGTGTGCTTGTTCATGTCTATGAGCTCAACAGCTTTCGTGGCAGAGTTCAGAGCAGCCTCAAAGACCGAGTTTTCATTTCCTACGTAAGTTACGACTAGTCTGTTGTAGTAGTCGTCATAATTGTGGTCAAGGAGGTATGCCTCTTTAACACCCTGTACTTCATTCAGAATCGCTTCTACAACCTTCGGGTCCGATGTGCTAAAATTCGGAACGCATTCAATTATCTCTCTCAAACGTCATCCCTCATTTCTGCAGATGAGATTGTCGAGAATAACTATACGTGCTTCTTGAAGGCTTAAGTACTTTGTATAGGTGGCTTTGAACGGCGTTAACCGTTCTAACGTACCTTGTCAGCAAATCTGTACGCTTGTCTTTTTGAAGACTTTCATAAATTAAATAAAGGCATCGTTCTAATTGAGGTACGATGGATGCTATATGGGATTAACCATTCTCAAGAAGAAGTCAGGATATGTTTTGGGGCTCATACTCTGTATCATAGGCGTAATAATGCTTCTAATCGTTGTGTGGAAGACATGGCAACATGGAGTTTTCAGCTCCTCTGACCCGCTCTCAGATTTTTATGTGCTTCTGTTGGAAACGCCTGACGTTATTTTTGGGATCGATTTAATACCATTGTATTACACCATCGTGGGTTTTGTGCTGTTGATCGTGGGTGGGGTTATCCTAGTCGTTAGGCGGGAAAAAGTTCGCGTGGTGGAAGAGGTCACAGCGTTACTGGAGTGTCCTCTCTGCAAAAATGAATGGCGCGAGCCCATTGCTGAAGCACAGCTAAAATCCATGGGCTACCCTGAAGTTCGAACCCTTACCCGACGACGATGTGCCAACTGCGGCAAATTCATTCGCCCCAAAATTGTGAAAACAGAAAAATGAACCTCTCGGAAGTGCGAGAAGCAACGAGATCTCACCGCAAGTTCTTCCAAACTGGTTTCTCAGTACATAAACTATTTATATATGAACGAATAAGACACGCGAAAGGGTTTAAAAATGAAAAGAGGGAAATTCAGCGCAGTCTTGTTTAGCATCTTTTTGTGTGCTTTGATTTCCATGTCAATGATCAGCCCAGCGAAAGCATACATTGAAAGGATCACATGGCTTCCACCCTATATCAAGAAGGGTTACGATAGTTACTATGGCAATAATGTCGTAATTTACGGGGATGGCTCAACTGTCAGGCTGACAGTCCCCGTAGAGAACGAGGGATATCCCAACGGTTTGAACGTATCAAGTGTAATAGTAAGCTTCGATTGGGGGCAAGACAAGACTTTAGACTTATCAGCAAATATAGAACAAGTAGGATGGCTTGAAACAGAGATTTTCACGGTTAGTTTCACAGCCTCCGCGACTGAAGCCGTATCCAGCGATTGGGCACATGAATACGTAATCTACGTAGAACATGTCAATGCCACCACTGGACCTACAAAGATTGTGGGCACCTGGAGCCGCTCTTATGAGTGGTGGTCACCATCATATCTGTTTGTGGTATTTTCAACAGATCAAGCGGACGCTCTCGTTTCATCTGAAGAATACAATTCCTACGCCAGCTCCTTTCCTACGTATATGTTCACTAGCATTAACGCATCTCAACTAGCAGGTCGAGCTAACATAGAAGCATTGTTAGGTGAGACGTACCTTGAGCGTGGCGAATACGACTCAGCAAAGACTCAATATCAAACGGCCATCGACTTGTACGATCAAGCACTTACAGCCGAGAAAAATTGGAAGACAAAGACCGAAGAAGCCGAATTGCAAATCGATTTAACTGAAGCAGAAGCGAATATGGCGACTGCGAATGCAATGCTGAGACATGCCGACGCAGCCATGAACCAATCTTATGCTTGGATAGTTTTCGGCCTGGGCTTCGCTTTCATGGGCATTGCAACGATAATATACGCGAGCAAGACATCAAGGGTTGCTAAGTGACCTATCCGACCCTTTTTTTTTGTGTGTCAAAAAAGGTTCAAAGCTGTGCTTGTCAGCTTTCATTCTAACTCAAGGCTTTAACGAAAGGGCACTGAATCATTCATACACAAGAGCGATTTTTCAAGCGCGCGCAGCGGTTCTTATTGAACCGTCTGCTGAGAGCGTAGAGCTAAAAGAATAAACGTGCTACCTAGCTAAACACACTTATTCTGAACTCACCAAAAGACAGGAAGGAGAACAGCTTCCCAATGTCGGAACCGGATTCAGCTTTGGAACTTGAGATTCCCACATGGGAGCAAATTTATGAGCTGCTTTTGAACCTTGCTGACCGAATCAATTGGGACGGTTTTAAATCCGATGTAATTGTCGGCGTCTCCCGTGGTGGATGGCCTCCAGCCAGAGTCATGTCTGATTTGCTAGAGAATCCTAAGCTTGCTAGCGTTACAACAGAGTTCTATCTAGGGGTTGCAGAGACTAAGGGTGAACCAGTTATAACCCAACCAGTTTCGGCTTCTGTGAAAGGAAAGAAGATTCTTGTGATCGATGATGTTGCAGATACCGGCAAAAGCCTAAGACTAGTACGGGATCATTTGAAAGAGCAAGGAGCCACCGAGGTTCGGATTGCAACAATCTACTACAAACCCTGGAGCATCTTCGTTCCCGATTACTACCAGAAAGAAACAAGCTCTTGGATTATCTTCCCGTGGGAGAGAAAAGAGAGTGTCAGAAAGCTTGTTGAAAAGTACAAGTGTCAAGGAAAATCCGTAAAGGAGGTCCGGACAAAGCTGATACGTTCTGGACTTGACCACAAACTTGTAGACCGCTTCCTACAAGAAATGTTCAGGGAGAACCCTTGATCAGAAAGATCGAAGAATTCGACAAATACATAGTCACAGCTGGGTTCAGAAATGTCAAGATCGAGAATGTTGACGGCCTTCTCAAAGATGTTCGAAGGAAACTGGAAACCGTTCAAGTTCAATTCTTTGACGCCAAACTCATAGCAAGTGCAGATCATCTTTACTTCGCCGCTTTAAACGCGTTGAAGGCTTTTAACAGCGGGTTGCATCGCTCCAAAAGCGTGGCCATTGAAGCGCTTCTTTACGCGTCTGCTCAACGCCAAATCAGGAACGCGGTGGATATGATTGGAATAAGCTCTGGAACCACAGAGGTTGCAGTTCTCATCGTGACTGAAACAAGGCATGAAGCCAGCACTGCTTTAGAAACGGTTTCTGGGCTTCTCTCAGGTCAGCGTGATGATGATGTCTTGGAGCTGACCGAGGAAAAGTCTACTGGCATAAAGAAGTTGTTCGGCATTTCTGATCTGGAACTTGAAGCTAAGACAGCGAGAAGAGCTTTCCAGAAGGACGCACTGATTGATTTGGTTATAGAACACGTGGCCCTATTGGCAACTGAACGTTGACAGAAATGGAGACGATGATAAGCTCAAACTCATTTGAGGTTATTGACGCGATTTTTCCTTGGTTACTGTAAGAATGTCTATCGGTTCTATGACGGAAACTCCGGTTCGTTTGCCAACGACTTCCACAAGGACTATTTTGTCTGGGCTCTCGAGGCGCACCTTTCTCTCGATGTTGGTTGCTGCAGCTTCGATGATGTCGCTAGTAGGGATTTCGCTAAATCTCTTCTCCACAGTCACGCGGAATGTTTCATCTGCTCCTATTTTCGAGGCAAGTTCAGTGGCCACTCTTTCAATCTCCTCAAGATCAGTGCGCACCACTTTCTCCACGGGGATGACTCTAAAGGTGTAACGGAACTCCCACGGGCGCTCCTTGAGTATGTTTCGAAATTTCTCGATAACTTCGAAGGGGTCTAGCACTGTTCTAGCCGCCACCAATCCTGTGACGCCCGTTTTATCGATCGCTACCGCTTGATCTCCAATTTCCCCCAACAGATACCAAATCTCGGAACAAGCATCTTCCTCGTTGCCCCGAGCTGTTGTTACGAGAAGGTTGAAGGTTCTTAGCACAGACCGTCGCCTCGACATACATGTTGTCGTTCAACCTAAAAGATCATTTCGATGCCTTCTACCATTTGAAAATACGCGCGACACTAGAGAAAAGAACAAGAAGCATAAACACAAATAAGAACGAACGCTAGAATCAGTTCTAACCCGCATCAAACGAAGTGCAGTAAATGTTTGAGCTCATCGTCCAGATACTGACCCTCGCCATCTCGTTGATTGTTCTTGCTGCATCTAGCCATTTTACCATAAAATCTGTAGAAAAGCTAACTGAGCTCACTGGCCTGAGCGAAATGTCTGCCGGGTTTATAGTCCTTGCAGTGATGACCTCAACACCGGAGATAATTGTAGCCCTTTTCGCAGTTCTTCAAGGAAACCCTGGAATCACCATAGGAGACATTCTCGGGTCAAACATGTTCAATGTAGGAGTAGTCCTAGGCATACTGGGAATGCTTGGTTACCTCAAAACATGTTGCACAGACATCTTGGTGGAGCTAACAGACATCCTCTTCGTCACGTCTTTAATTCCACTCCTCCTTGTCATCTTCAATTATCCGCCATTAAGAGGCTTCATAGCAATAGCTCCCCTAGTAGGCATTACTCTTCTAGGAACCTTTTCAATTAACGTCTACTTGATGGCAAAAAAGCGAACACCAAACGTGAACGCACGCAAGCCTGCTGCACTGAGTAAGGGAAATACGAAAAGAGTTGTCGCAATGCTGATTCTGAGCCTTGCTGGCGTTATATTAGCGGCACAGTTTGTGGTGTCATCAGGCATAAGTATTGCTGGCATTCTAGGTGCTCCGCCAATCTTAATTGGAGTAAAGGTGGTTGCAATCGGTACGTCTCTTCCCGAACTCACCACAGGGTTTGCAGCTGTCAGACGCGGGCGTGTTCAACTGGCAATTGGAGACCTTATTGGCTCCAACCTCACAAACCTAACCCTTGTCTTGGGTCTGGTGCTTCTCACTTCGCCCTTTGC
>CAYGAE010000013.1:11672-14103 GCA_964347855.1 uncultured Candidatus Bathyarchaeia archaeon | reverse complement strand
CAATCGCAACTCTTCTGGCTTTCCCTGAGAGAACGGCAATCTTCTCAACAGCTCTGATGTCTGACGCCAATATGGGTAGCGGTTTCCTCCTCTCACTCTTAACTTCAAAAAGTCGCTCCACCGCCTCAAGGTTGAAAGGGTCGCAGCCAAGCCCATACACTGTATCGGTGGGATAGACGACAAGTCCTCCCTCCTTTACTTTCCGGGAGACGGCTACAATGTTGTCTGGTGTTGCCCTCAGGATCAATTTATCCATCTGCTTGCCTCATGAGTGTCCTTTTGGAAGAAGCCTCTTGTAGAGAAGACACTCTCCAAGTCCTTTTTCCTCCATGCAACTCTCTAAACCCTAATTCTTAATATTTGTAGTCTTGTTTGTCTGTGCCTTGAGATTGATCTCTAGAGGTTTTTCAGCCCAACCTTGCATCTTGTTTTCCCATGTCGAGTCGTCGTTGACAATTGCACAGATTGATATAAGGGCTATCATATAAAACATCATTAGGCGATGTTTCCGTCAGCTCCCTTTTTTGGGGGTCCGCGTTCACAAATGAATTTAAAGTTTGTTCTTCTTTAGAGGGTGCTATGCACAAAGGTATTTACTATAAAGAGGAGCTTTCAGCTGGTAAACTCCTTAGATGTTATGAGATAGCTCCCTTAAGGATCAAACGGTATCTTAACGCAGAAATCCAGTTCGTCGTTTCTAACCTTAGTCGCACAGATGTGGTTCTCGAACTTGGATGTGGTTATGGTAGAGTTATGAGAGCGGTATCTCAGTATGTTTCTAGGATTATTGGAAATGATATTTCAAAGGAAAGTTTAGAACTTGCTAGACTGTATATGGGGAACTGTCAAAACTATGACGTATTTCTGATGGACGCATCTCAACTGTCATTTCGATCAGGCATTTTTAACGCTGTGTTTTGTGTCCAAAATGGCATATCTGCATTCGGAGTGAGCAAGAAACGCCTCATTGCTGAGTCAATAAGAGTGGCAAGAGACAACGGAGTTATTCTTTTTTCCAGCTATTCACCGAAGATATGGCAAGATCGTTTAGAATGGTTTAAGAAACAATCTCAGCTTGGTCTTATAGGTGAAATAGATGAGGAGAAGACTTGTGATGGAACAATCGTATGTAAAGATGGTTTCAGAGCCACCACTATCAGTAGCGACCAATTCGTCGAGTTGTGCAATGAATTTGGAGTGAATGGATCGATCATTGAAGTGGACGAATCCAGCATCTTCTGTAAAGTCACCAAAGATTAGTCCATCGCCAAAGTTGCACCAGACCCGCGCCAACAAGATCGAGAAGAAACACTTACACAAAAACATAAAAACAAAAAACACAAATCCCAATTGCAATAACTATTGAAAGAGGAGAATAAAGTGCCCATCTACATCCTACTTTCCACCCTCACAGACGAAGGATGGAAAACAGTCAAATCAAAGCCAGAAAGAATCAAAGAGGTCAACAGAGAGATCGAAGCCTTTGGAGCAAAAGTAATTGATCAATACGCTGTCTTGGGACCTTATGACTTCGTGAATGTAGTGGAAGCCCCCGACAACAAAACCATCACACGAGTCTCCGTAGAACTCGGTTCACGAGGTACAATTCAAATCAAAAGCCTACCCGCGATCCCAATAGACGAATTCATAGCCATGGTGAAGAAAAAATAGAATCTCAATCCCCTCCTTTTTTTTGGTAAAAAGTGTGCACGCTAATGAAATACTGAAGACCAAGATGTGGTACTGGTGCCTCTAGAGGTCATACCCAGAGCATTTTACGGGAGAGATCCAGAGATCGTTGCAAAAGAGCTCCTGGGCAAAAGGCTACTCAGAAAATTGGAAGAGAACCTGCTAGAAGGAATAATAGTAGAGACTGAAGCCTATTATGGTTTAGATGATCCAGCTTCTCGCGCTTATCACGGCATAAAGAACTACAACAGAGCCATGTGGGGTGAGCAGGGCCGGGTCTTCATCTACAACGTCCACAATAACTGGATGTTCAACATAGTCGCTCACGAGCCCCATCATGTAGGCGCCGTTCTAGTAAGAGCCATAGAGCCAACGAAAGGAACAGAAGTCATGAAGAGAAATCGACCAGTCCGAAACCTCTTTGACTTAACCAATGGCCCAGGAAAACTTACCAGAGCCTTCAAGATAGACAAGAGTCAAAACGGAGTCTCTGTTGTATCAGGAGCAAGCGAAATTATCGTCGCCAACAATGAGCTAAAATTTGGCATAGGAAGTTCCCATAGGATTGGTGTGAGGATGGATCTAGCGAGGGATCTACGGTTCTTCATTAGAGACAACAATTTCATCTCAAGATAACTTGTTGTGAGGAACTCAATAGGCGTTTGATAGCCTAAGTCTGTCTATGGTAGTGTGCAACTTAACTAACGAGCGGTGGACCTATTGAAGAAAATCTCATGGTTTA
>CAYGAE010000013.1:0-11572 GCA_964347855.1 uncultured Candidatus Bathyarchaeia archaeon | reverse complement strand
TTGTGGTGGTGGGAAAGCTTAAATATGACATACGTCATAGGTCATCTGGAAGATCTACGCATCGCTACAAGCCCGAAACTGTTGAGCTATCATCTTCCCTCTAAAGGGTTGTCCAAGCCTCTTTCCCCCTCCGTTTCAACGAGGCCTCAACAGCGGGAAACTATACTTCATCGGTTTTCCGTTTGGTAACATACAGAGTTCCTTCATGAACTACGTAACCCCTCTTCTGAAAGAGCCTAACTGATTCTTCGTTGGGTGCATCAATAAGCACGCAAAAGATCGCGGCTCCACGTTTTTCTAAGGCTTCTTCTGCACGGCTAACCAATTGTTGGGCGATTCCTCGCCGTCTATGAGCAGGATCCACTGCCAACCGGTTTATCCACCCTTTCATTCTACCATCATAACTGCCAATCAGGACACCCACGAGTTTATCTTCGTGAAAAGCTCCGATGAAGAACTCTGGGAAAGCTTCCATCTGCCGCTCAATCATACGCTTGCTGTCTCTGCCTCTCAATTTGAAAGACAGTCCCGCCCGTTTCCAAAGCCGAACCATGGACTCATAATCTTTAATCTTTAAGGTTCGAATCTCTATCCCCTTTCGGCCTTCTCTCATCGTGCCCAGCAACCAACTTGAAAAGCCAAAATCCATTAAACAGCATTCCTCTTCAGCACTTTTCAATTTTGCGTGCTCGACGAATTTATTAAAGGAGCGCAAAGAAGTAGGCAGGATTTCTCCTGCACAGTCTTTAAATTCAAAAGCCTAGCATTGTAACCATTCCAGTTCAAATCTGGCGGTGGCGTGATGCAAAGGCCTGTAATTGTCGTTCATGGTGGAGCTGGGACTTGGAGGCAGGAGAGGAGAAAACCCGGAGTCGCAGGCGTTAAAGACGCTGTAATGATCGGCTACGAAATCATGAAAAAGGATGGAACAGCCCTTGACGCAGTTGAAGCAGCAGTTATGGGCATGGAAGATAACAGTGTTTTTAATGCTGGCCTTGGTTCAGCTCTAACCCTCGACAAGGGCATAGAGATGGAAGCTTCTATCATGGATGGAAGCACTCTTGATGCAGGAGCCGTAAGCCTTTTGCGGGATATCAAAAACCCGGTTCGCTTGGCAAGGATCGTAATGGAAACTACTGATCATGTTTTCGTCGCTGGCGATGGAGCTGAAACGCTAGCTAACCTGTTTGGTTTAGATAGGGCCGATCCTGCAACCAAACTTAGGGTGCGATATTGGCACGAATTTCGGGATAGATTGGTTAAAGGTAAATGGAAATTCCTGCCGAAGCTACAGAAGCTTGTGATTTCGCATCCAAAACTCCTTGAACTTGGGACTGTAGGTGCTGTAGCGCTAGACAAAGACGGAAACGTGGCTGCAGCCACCTCAACTGGAGGGTTCTCTCTCAAGTTCCCTGGAAGGATTGGGGACTCCCCTCTCATTGGGTGCGGCACATACGCAGATAACGAGACAGGCGCCTGCTCTACAACAGGAACAGGGGAGATAGCCATCAAACTCGTTCTGGCGAAGACTGCTTGCGACTTCATACAGAAACGGGAATCTGCACAAGAAGCCGCCGAAAGCTCGATTCGGCTTGTTAACCGAAAGATGGACGGGGCCTTTATGGGGTTGATTGTGGTTGACAAGTTTGGTAGAATAGGTGCTGCTCATAATTCTCCAAACCTTTGCTGGGCACATATGACAGCAGGGATGCGTCAACCCAAGACTGCAATGAGGGCGCAGATCATGAAAGAAACCAGCTAAGCGCCATTACTAGCTTCTTCCAAATGAGTCCTCATTCACCTGACATATAGAAAAGCTTAAAAAATAATCCATAGGGCTGACTAGATTAACTAGACACAAAACCGCATCAAGGGAGGTGAAAATTGGTGGAAGAGGAAGAATGGGAAGAAGAGGAGGAAGAGGAGGAAGAGGAAGAATGGGAAGAAGAGGAATGGTAACTTTACGAATGCCTTCGTAAATTTTGATTTTTTCAGTTTTACCGCAATTCTTGAATTTTCGCGATCACAAAACCTAAACTTATTATTCGCCATGGTCTTTTGATAACTGCTAGTGAAATTCAGTGGAGAGAAATCATGGTTCGAGTTGCTGTGCTCGACGAAGATCGGTGCAAGCCTAAGCGTTGTGGCAGGGTATGTTATCGTTTCTGCCCTCCAGTGAGAAGCAACATAGAGGCAATACGGTTTGAGCATGGAAGACCGTTGGTTGTGGAGTCACTGTGTGTAGGCTGCGGCATCTGCATCAAGAAGTGTCCTTTTAAAGCCCTCTCCATTGTTAATCTTCCAGACGAACTTGAAGAGGAATGCAGTTACAGGTTCGGTCCAAACGCCTTCAAGCTTTTTCGTCTCCCAATCCCGTCTTCAGGAGTTGTTCTAGGGCTTCTGGGTCAAAACGGCATCGGAAAGACTACTGCCCTGAATATTCTTTCAGGAGAGATCAAGCTGAACCTCGGAAATTATGAGACTCCTCCTGATTGGCAAGGAATCATCCACCGTTTTAGAGGCTCAATCCTCCAAGAATATTTTCAAAGATTGAGTGATGGGGAGCTAAAGATTGTACATAAGCCACAGTATGTGGACAAGATCCCCCGCGTGGTTGCTGGTAAGGTCGGAGACCTCCTAGACAAGGTTGATACGCGGGGTAGGCTGAAATCACTCGGTGAAGAGCTTCAGCTTCAAGCTGTTTGGGACCGCACTCTGGACGTTTTGAGCGGAGGAGAACTTCAAACAGTTGCCATCGCGGCAACTATCTGTCGGGAGGCTGATGTCTATCTCTTCGATGAGCCATCGAGTTATTTGGACGTCAAGCAGCGTCTCCAAGTGGCTAGAGCCATACGGAGCCTCAAAAAAGAGGGGAAGACCGTGATTGTGGCTGAGCATGATCTGGCGATTCTTGACTATCTGTCGGATCAGATCTGCATCTTCTACGGGACGCCTGGAGTATATGGTATCGTTTCTCACGTCCATGGCGTGCGGGTTGGAATAAACATTTACCTACAGGGCTACATTCCGGATGAGAATGTTCGTTTCCGGAAGGAGCCGATAATCTTCCATGTGAAGCCTCCTGCTGTGGGTTGGGTGGCTGGTGAGACGCTGGTGAAGTGGGATAGCATGAGGAAGTCTTTTGAGGGGTTTGTGCTTTCTGCCGTGCCTGGGGAGGCAAAGCAGGGAGAGGTTGTTGGCGTGTTGGGTCCTAACGGAATTGGGAAGACAACCTTTGTGAGGCTGCTTGCTGGGGTTGAGAAATCTGATGTGGGGGCGCCCTCGACGCAGGAGATGCTAGCTGTGAGTTATAAGCCTCAGTATATCTCGGCTGAGTACAAGGGAACGGTTGAAGAGTTGTTGAAAGATGTGGCTGGAGAGGAGTTTGACTCCAGTTGGTATAGAAGCCAGATTCTTCAGCCCCTTAAGGTGCAGCCGATTCTTGACCGTGATGTAGCTGAGCTCAGTGGGGGGGAGCTTCAGAAGGTCGCCATAGCTGCCTGTCTTTCTCGGAAAGCTGAGTTGTATCTCTTGGATGAGCCTAGTGCCTATTTGGATGTGGAAGAGCGGTTATCAATGGCTCGTGTCATTCGGCGGTTGGTTGAGAGTCGGAATGTGACCGCTTTTGTTGTCGAGCACGATGTGGTTGCTCAGGACTTCTTAGCGGATAGACTTATGATTTTTAGGGGTGAGCCCGGGGTTTTCGGCGTTGCAGATCCTCCTACTACTCTTAGGCGAGGTATGAACGAGTTCTTGAAAGATATGGAAATCACTTTTAGGCGGGATCCTGCAACCAAGAGACCAAGAGTGAATAAGGAAGGTTCCAAACTGGATAGACACCAGAAGAAGATTGGAGAACACTACTACGTGCCAGCAGCAGAGAAGTAGTTGCATGCAAAAATCTTTTCTATTTGCCAGAGTAACTTAATTGTCCAAACAGACGGAGGGACCTGCATCTTGAAACCACCAATCTCTGTAACCAATGAAGAGAAGCTTAAGATGTTTCTCGACGACGTAGAAGATCAGCTAGAAGAAATTGAGGTTGAGAGAGGAGAAACTTTCTGGAAAAAGTATCTCCACGAGCCATCCAGCGATTTAGACGAAATCGAGCGGAGACGCTCGGAAATCATCTTGAACGATCACTATCTTACCACAGTGAAGGAATGGAAGCCAAACACTCGTGACCCGCATTTAAAAAAGCGCCTTCAAGTCCTAGAAAGATTCCTTCTAAGGGAACGCATTGAAGCCACCCCAGAAGTATTCAGCTTGCGAAACAAGATCAACGAAGACCACATTGCCTTCAAGCCGACGGTTTTAGGAAAGGAAATGCAGAGAAGCGACGTTTACGAGATGTTGCGGAAGAACCCCGACAGATCAAAGCGCAAAGCAGCGTGGATGGCTTCTTCCAAACTTGCCCAAAAAATCGAGAAGAATGTAAAGCAACTGATGAAACTACGGAACCAACACGTGAACGAACTAGGATATGAAACCTACGATGATTACGCCCTGCTTCAAAACATGATCGACAAGACTGAACTCCTCAACCTTTATGACGAACTATATAGGTTGTCTGAACCCTTCTTGCATGCAGCCGTGAAACAAGTCAAAGAGAAATTGAAGATCGACCAGCTGCAACCATGGGACGTTTCCTATGTGATGAATCAGTTTGTCAAGCCACCGGACGAACATTTCCCCAGAGACCTGATTATTCCGAAAACAAAGGACCTAGCTAGATCATTTGGCTTTGTCCCTGAAGAGCTTCCGA
The DNA here is from genome assembly GCA_964347855.1 of uncultured Candidatus Bathyarchaeia archaeon. Taxonomy (GTDB): domain Archaea; phylum Thermoproteota; class Bathyarchaeia; order Bathyarchaeales; family Bathyarchaeaceae; genus CAYGAE01. The sequence continues at coordinate 6,807 of CAYGAE010000013.1, read as the reverse complement.
TTCTGATCAAGCAATTCGACATACCCTTCGGTGGACTTTGCTTTGACATCAAAATTCCGACCGACATGCGCATTTTGTCCAACCCGAGGGATGGGCACAGATTCTACCGGACGCTTTTCCATGAATATGGTCATGCTCTACACGGCTCTTCCATAAGTCAAGCCTCGTTCGCCATGAAGCAAGACATGGGATGTTTTCACGAGGGAATGGCTCGCATAATGGAGTATTTTGCTTCAGACGAGGACTGGCTTCGAGAGAACACATCTATCCCAGACGAAGAGATCAAACGATTCCTCAAAGCTCACAAGGTCTATCATCTGCTGCGGCTTCGAAATCTCATTGCACTGTCTACTTTCGAATACAAAGCCTACGATAATCCCGATAGGGATCTGAATAAGTTATGGAGCCAGGTTCGATCAAAGTACTTGTTTGTGCCGGAGAATGAGACGCCTCAATGGGCCTCTGAGTCGATCTTTACTACGCATCCTGTTTACTTCCAAAACTACGTGATCGCCGACCTGATAGCCGCCCAAACTATTGCCTATCTCAAGAAGACCTGTGGACGGCTTCTGAATAACACTGAGGTCTCAAAGTTTCTGGTTGAAAACTACTATGCCCCGGGAGCCAGTATTGACTGGAAAGAAAAGATCAAGAGAGCAACTGGCCAAAGACTAAGCGCCAAACCTCTTGTTGAAGAATTAACTGCTTAGCTGAGAAAGCATCAGGAATACTGTCGTTCAATCACGCCACCATGCACGCATATGAAGAAAACTCTCTCCATTATCATGCCAACCAGTTTCCGATCTTCTGCTATTGGCCGAGCATTAGCTCTCTCTTGAACAAGCGAACAATCGGCGTCTAGTATTCGCCAATGAGTTCCTCTTGGCATTCCTCACACAGAAAGTTGCCCTCAACTTCCTTAAGGGCGTCGGACCATTGCCCGCAATGATCACAATATCCTGTCATAGGAGAAGACTCTGAAGCCACTTCGACTGCTGTCTCCCCTTCGATGCGCGCCTTTTCTTGTATTATTTCTATTAGTTCTGGCGTGATATTGAGGATGTCTTTACTGGAGATTATTCCAACGAGGTCACCTTTGTACATGACGCCTAGTCTTCTGATGTTCAGTTGGCTCATGCGTCTGGCTACTTCGTTCAATTTCTCATCTGGGTCTATTGTGATGAGCGGTGATGTCATCACTTCCTTAGCGGTCAGATCAGCTGGTTGGATATTTTTGGCTAAGACCCGTGTGACAAAATCTCTTTCAGTGATGATCCCTAAAGGCTTTCCCTCTTTGCTAGTGACAATTATGCAACCCACAACGTGTTTTTCCATGAGTTGCGCGGTCTTATCAATCGGTGTTTCTTCATCCACCGTGATAACGGGACTCGTCATGACATCTTTAACTAACATTCGGGGTCTGATGCCAATCTCAGCCATGGTTAGCCCTCAATACGAGAGATAAGGTGAAACGCTTATTAAACTGTCGTTTATGCGCGCGCAGGCAAAGGGATAATGAGGCAAACTATATCTTCTTAAGAGTTATCTAAGAGAACGACTCAGAACAGGATATCACTACGAACGTGATCCATTGTGTCGCAGAAATGTTCGAAATGTGGCAAGGACATTAGGGAAGAAGAAGCCAACTATTGTCCCTACTGTGCTGAGCCGCTGAAAAGGACAAAACGCAGAAGTGCAAAAGTTACGTTTGTGTTAGGGGTGGTCGTGCTTTTCATCGGCATTGTTGCAGTGGTCGTGGTCGGAGAACCAAGAATAGATCCAAATCGCATGCCTTTCCCAGCTGCCCCAGCTGAGCTGTTCTACTCTGGCGTGTTGTGTATACTTTCTGGAATATTCATTATTGCATATAGTCTGCTCTACAAAATACGCAATATCTGAGAAAAAAAGGGAAAGTTGCGGGAGATATCTCCACCTTAGCCAAGGCTACCTCACCCCGCCCATTTTTTCATGACTCCCCGCGCGTGCAAAACCATAGTAGAATTAAAGAACTATACGCGTGCTTTTGCGGATTGTTAATTGTCTAAAAATCCAAAATAGGAGTTTAAATGACAATTACCAGTAAATTCGTGTTTAAATGCTGAAAAGCACGTTTTTTTGAGTTTTTTGTCAAATAAAACATATATCGATCAACTGTTTCCCTTTAAGGCATGTCATCCATGACATATCAGGCGACTCTGAATGACTCATGATCACAATTTTGTTGATGGAGAATTTCAACACTTAATTCTCGAAGGCACATCCTACGAAGTCGGTAAGATGCAGGGACAAGCCATCAAAGACAATCAGAAGATGCATGCACGCATTGAAAACGCAATTGCATCATTTCTAAACTCAATGGGATACTCTTCATCGAAGCCCAATCACAAGTACATGGGATTCCAAGATTTTCCGGAAATGCAGACTTTTTTTGAGGAACACTGCCCCGGATTGAACGAAGAGATTCAAGGGTTCGCTGATGGTCTCAATGTAGATGTTACTGAGGTACCCTTCTATGGTGCCACTTATCTAGTTCCAAAGAACTGTAGCCAATTTGCGGTTCCTTCATCTGTGACGAGTGATAGGCACGTCTATGTTGGAAGGAGTTATGAATGGATTCATACTGCAGATGATCTTCGCCTCTGTACGACAAGGGTGAGAGGCAAGGCGAACCACATTGGCTTTTCAACATTTCTATTTGGGCGTGCTGATGGCATAAACGAACATGGTGTCAGTGCGACATTTACCGGCGGAGGGATCTTCGGTGTTCCGTACAAGCAAAAGGGTTTCGAGAGCTGTCTGGTCATCCGCTCCATCCTAGATAGCTGTAAATCCGTGGATGATGCAGTGCAGTTGATTCAGAAGATGCCGCTATCAGGTTTCTTCAATCTTCTAGTCGTGGACGGTAGAAGCAATGCTGCACTGGTCGAATTTGCTGATGGCCCCATAGACATGAAAAGAATAGACAACAACTCGGAGAACAGGTGTCTATTCTCAACCAATCACTTTGCCTTGCAAGCAACAATGAAATCTAACGAGCTCAACTGTGGCATAATTAACAACTCCAAGAGACGGTATCAACTTCTTGAGTCAACCTTAGGAGAAGCTGCGCCGAGAATCAGCAAGGAGACTCTAAGGACAATCTTGTCCAAAAGATTCCCAGAAGGTGTCTGTGATCATTACTATTCTGAGGCTTTTGGCACTCTATGGTCGGCGATATTCGACCTAACCTCCCTCAAAGCGGATGTATGTTTTGGCGCTCCAACACACAACGATTGGCGATCATTCGCACTTGATGAACCGGTAGGTGTCAAAGAATATCCAGCGATTTTCCCAGATGCAAGAAACGAATGGCCATACTAATGATAGTGGCGCTCGCATTCTGAAAAAGGGGGAGTTTGCGGGGGACATCTCCAGGTGATGCCTTAAACTGTCGTTTAGAGAATCCGCAGGAGATGTTGAGATGCCCCCTGTAAACCGGGCGCATATCTCCAACGTAGCGTGGGTTTAAATCTCTCCCGGTCACGGCGACATTGATTTCTCGATTTGTTTTGAGCTTCTGGCTACTTTCTCCAGACTATCGCGTAGAAGAGAGGAAGACTTGAACCCTTTTAGGTGTTGGTGCCCGCGGGTTGGGGAATTCCTCGTATGCAAACATGCAGACGAAGTCCGCGTTACACATATCTGGCAATGACGCCAAGTAGGCCGCTCAAAATGGCTAATACCGCGCCTACTGCGCCGCCCACCAAATATGCCACAAACCCGAAGATTAGCAGGAAGGTTCCTCCAGTGGTTGCCTTTTCGCCTCCAGCCTTTGTCATTCGGGCGACGCCTAAGATCAGGAACCCGAGAATGCCGAGGACTCCTGCACTCACCATCCCTGTGAGGCCTTTGAGTGGTTTATCCAGGATTTCTGGTATGTACCCCAAAAAACTGAAGAGGGCAAATAAGATACATACAATCCCTGCAACTAGCCCAAGGATCCAAGCGGCCTCACAAAGCGATCTCTTTGCCATGTTGATCCCGTAGTCTGGGCTGAACGTGGACTTCAACGTCTAATATGCGTTATGAATTGTGGATTCGAATTCAGAATCGTCCAGCATAAATGTTCGCGCAATTGCTGCTTCAATCAGTGCTCTTGTAGATTTGTTCAACGCTACAACATACCTAGGTGCGCGCACTTGACCTCAACTCTTTTATTCTCAGCTGACACATGTCAGACTTGGTGAGAACAGAATTGTCTAAATCAATTAAGGGGTTGGGCGAAACGTTGGCGCAACTTATCGACAAATTGGCTGGAAAGGGAACGAATCTTCAACTCACTTTCAAAGGCTTAACTTTAGAATGGGCTGGAATGAAAACCACTCTGAACGGCTCTATTGTCCTCGACATTCTATATGTAGCGGAGAAAAAGTGAAATCCCTGGCTTCCAAGACTGAACTGCTGCAAATACCAATTTGGCTGCTTCAAACACTCAAGCAAGGAAAGGTAAGCATTCAAACTGACGGCACGGAAACACTCTTACTAAAAGTCGAAAATAATACGATAGACTTAAACTTCATTCAAAAAGAACTAATAAAAGACATACTAGACATTAAAGCCGAAATAAAAAAGGAGTCAATCCTAAAAAGACTGGAAACCCTAAGAAACTTAGCAGAAAAACTCAAGCAAGATGGGTTCACGGTAACTATATCTCACAAGGGACAAACGGTGCTCACACTAGGCTCAGGGGCTCATCCCAAGAAATCTCAAATGGTCACAGGAACAAAAGCCATAGAAATCAACAATTTAATCGAACTGATAAAACTATTCAAATAACCGGTTGCGCGCAACAACATTCAACTCAACACGTGGGCGTGCAATCTTCCTTTTAAACACCAAACCTACTAGATATAAACATACCCAACATAAGAGCGCGATGAGAAAATGTCTAAAGAAGAAGATTTCGATGTTACTGTAGTGGGTGGTGGTCCTGCAGGACTAAATACCGCAATTATGTGTGCGTCGCGACACCTCAAGGTCGTACTGCTCGAAGGAGATAAAATGGGTGGTCTCCTTGCCAATCTCTATCCAAATAAAATGATTCCCAATTACCCTGGGTTTCCCGAGGGCATCGTGGCCATAGAATTGGTTCGGAACTGGTTGCACCATCTTAGATTAGCCGGGGTCACGGTCAAGAATGAGACCGCCCTGAAAGTCAACCCGGATCTAGCAGTAACTACCACCAAGAGTAAATATAGATCAAAAGTCGTAGTCATTGCCACCGGCACGAGGCCTAGAAAGTTAGGAATACCCAACGAAGAAAGGTTCAGCAGAGACGGTAAAGGAGTGTATTATTTCGCATCCCATCCAGAAGAGTTTTTGGGAAAAAGAGTTTTCGTGGTTGGAGGTGGGGACACAGCTATTGACGCTACGCTTGAATTGCTTAATTTGGCCGGTGATTTAACCCTGGTTCATCGGCGTGAAGGTTTTCGCGCGTTTGACGAGAATGTCGAGAAAGTCAGAAGAAGCGGCACTGTCAACCTACTTCTCAATGCGGAGATAATCGCTTTAAAAGGACGGCGTAGAGTCGAGAAGGTTGTAGTGAGGCAAGGAGGGAGAAAGGTAGAGAAACAGGTTGATGCGGTCATAGTTGCCGTAGGACTTGTTCCGAACGACCAAGTTTTCAAAGATCTACCACTGAAAACCGATGAGCGAGGTTTCCTGCTAACGGACAGAGCGCAAAGAACGAATGGTGAAGGAATATTTGCTGTAGGAGATATCACTAATGTCGGACTCCGGCTGATCACCGTTGCTGCGGCGCATGGAGCCATAGCCAGTCACCATATCTACTTATACATTAGAAAACCATACTGGACAAGAGAGGCTTGGCCTATTAAGATATAGGAAAACAAGAGTGACACTGTTTCTTGGAAGAAATGCGGAGAGAAACTAGTTGAAACCCAGCGCGCCCTATAGCTTTCGGATTTCCATTCTTCCTAGTTTCTTATCTAATCCTGTGAACAGAACTGTGCAATGAGCTCTCGCCAATTCCGAATATATGTCTACAGGATTTTTGGTTTTGTTTAGATCGTTGGCGTTGTAGGCGCAGATGGCAGTCATCGGGATGTCCATTGCTCCGTGCAATGATTTTTCATATTCAATTAGTTCTGGGATTATTTTGCGGTCGAAGAACCATGCAGTTTCTCCAGTGACTCTCAATCCCTTAAAGCCATTTTCCAACGCTCGACTATAGAGCTTGTTCCACGAATCAAGCGTGGTGCTTACATTGAATTCTCCGTCTGAAATGTAAATCTCCTCATATCGAGAGATGTGTAGAGCGCCTGCTCTCTCGTAGTTTTCCACCTGTATGCCAAACTTTTTCATAGCTTCTCTTATCTGGCTTGGATTCTCAGCACTAGTCACATATACCGCAGCTTCGCCCATGTCCAGTCCAGCTTTAAGGTAGTTGAAAAGAACGTTGTGTTTGGCTTCTGGAGAATCGTACACGAATATCAGGTGGTTTGTGGGTCTCAACCGTTCCATATAATCAATCACCTTTTCAGGAACGGCAGTCGTTTCAATAATTTTCCAGCTTACAGCATTGTGCCAAAGGTTTTCAAAATCTCCTTGAAAGACCCCTACAAGGCTGTCGCTGTTTGTCCATAGACAAGGATGCTCTGCCATGTTTCCCTCTGTGGTGGTTGAGATCAGAGCTTCTTTAAAATCGACTATCACATAATGACTTGAGCGCGAATCCGTATATTTCAAATCTAGAGAGTCGCCAGGTGATACACACTCTTCTAGCAATCTCGGAAGCGTGTCCTCATA
>CAYGAE010000012.1:11061-21824 GCA_964347855.1 uncultured Candidatus Bathyarchaeia archaeon | reverse complement strand
GGAGAAATTTCAAAGGGCGCCTACCGTCGGCTCATCACAGAACACGAACGTAGAAGAGAGAGAGCGAAAACTACGATCGAGGGAGTTCTTATCAGGCTTAGAGAAGAAATCCGTTAAAACGCAAAAGCTTTTTATCTCTAACAGTTCATCCCATTAGAATCTAAAGATAAGAAGAGGTTGATTACTTCATGGTTGAAGTGAAAGTTGACGATGGAAAATGTGACGGATGCGGAACGTGCGTTGATGTTTGCCCCGTTGCTGTCTTCGAAATGAGACAAGAGAATTCTCATGTTATAAACAATGATGAATGCCTAGCCTGCAGAGCATGCGAAGTCCAATGCCCCAATGGAGCTATTGAAGTCATCGAATAGCCTTCTCTATTTTTTCCGCATAGGACAAAACCGCAATTCACAGTTTCCAAAACGAGGATTGAATGCGCATTACCTCCTTAATGATTTCCTCAGCTTGGTTCTGTATTGTAGGGTTCGCTAGCTCCCGATAGTCTTGAAATAAGCAGGGAACTCCAGCCATCGCAGAGATCACAGCGGTCGCCATTTTTCCGAGAAAACGAAGACTGTATCCACCCTCCAGAACTGCGACGATTTTCCCCGCACAAAATCGGGAAGCTAGCTCTAGGATTTTGCCAAAGGCTTCAACGTAGCTGAAAGTGGACAGCGCAAGTTCTGAGACGGGATCCGCGTAATGACCATCAAAGCCTGCAGAAACCAAAATGAATTGGGGTCTGTACTGCTTGACTATGGGAACGACTATCTGGTTGAAGGCTTTAAGGTATGTATAGTCGCCAACCTGATACGGAAAGGGGATGTTAACGGTGTAACCCAAACCTTTCCCTTCGCCGATCTCGTCAGCGAAGCCTGTTCCAGGAAATCCCGTGGGATCCTCGTGTAAACTTATGTAGAGGATCTCATCGCTGTCGTAAAAAATTTCTTGAGTTGCGTTCCCATGATGAGCATCCACATCGAGAATTGCAATTCGGTCAAGATCAAAGTGCTGTCGAAGATGAGCAGCCGCAATTGCAACATTATTGAAAACGCAGAAGCCCATAGCGTAATATGGACCTGCATGATGACCTGGCGGCCGCACTAGGGCGAAGGCGTTTTGAAACTTTTCAGCCATGACAAGGTCAACAGCTTTAACTGCTCCTCCTACTGCGAAGAGGGCAACCTCATAACTTTCTGGACTAACTACGGTGTCACCGAGGTCGAGGAGTCCGCCGCCCAAAGTACAGACGCGCTTGACAAGCTGGATATAATCTGGCTCGTGAACGAGCTCTAGGTCCATGATACTTGCTGGGTCAGGTTCAATCTCAGAACACTTTCCAGTTTCTAGAAGACCGCTGCTATTCAGTTCCTCCATGATAACTCTGAGGCGCTTTGAAGATTCGGGATGGCCAAGTCCAGGGTTATGATTGAGATACCTAGATGTGAATACGACGGCTGTTTCTGCCATTACGGTTCCACTCCTGGGTAGACTTTCGTGAAGATTGCCGCTACATAATCTTGCGAGCTTAGTTCTCTTTCCTTTGCTAATCTTTGAATAGCCTTGTTCACTCCGGTGGCGTATTGTATGGCTTTCTTCGCTTTGTTGACGATAAAGAAAGGAACGCCGAGTCTTTGGGCTGTCTGGCGTAGCACTCTTTTTCGGAGGGGATCCCCGGCTGAGGTAATGTTTAGGTTTACAGGCAGACTCAATGCGAAGTTGATAAGGTCCTGATCGATGAATGGAAGTCGCAACTCAACTTTGTGGAAGGAGCAAACCTTGTTGTCTCTTTGGAAGTTAGTCTCATAAGACATCTTCACATCATGGAATATAGCGTTCCGCACGGCTGTGGCTCCGCCTCGTTTGTATTCTGTACAATATTTCTGATAGCCCGCGAAAAGCTCGTCGCCTCCCAATCCACTCAGAAGAACCTTGAATCCTAGTTTCGAAGAGTTTTCAGCAGCCCAATAAAGGGGAATGGCGGTGCCGACTTTCATCACGTTGGGCTCTTCAATCAACCACAAGACCTTGGGAAGAATCACCTCAACATCATCGATAGTGTAGGTTCGAAGATGGAGACGTAAACCCAAAGCCTCTGCAGCAGCCTTGGCAGACCGAACCTCTGGCTGATTTTCAAGTGCAACTGAAAAAAGATGGACTTCCACTCCACAACTTTTAGCTAACGCAGTGATGACGCTGCTGTCCAAGCCTCCTGAAAAAGCCACTGCAACCTTGTCGAGATCCGAAACTCTCTTTTCCATAGACTTCTGCAACAGATTTCTGAGACGCTCCGCCGCAGTCTCCATATCTATGGTCTCCAATGAAGGCTTTGTCAGGGTTTTGGCAGGTTTAAATGAGAAACCTTGTTGGTTAATTACTGCCACGTTTCCCGGTGGAAACGATTCTGCCCTGCTTACTCTGATCGCCCACAAGGCTTTCCGTTCAGACGCCAACACAAGAGTCGTCTCGTTTTCACCATAATAGAGCGGACATAACCCTAAGGTGTCTCGACCAACAATCAGCGCGTCAGCGCAGGCTATAGCAAAAACATATGCACCGTCGAGTTTCTCGATAACTCTCTTGGCATTCCTGCGGGGGTTGGCTTCAAGCATCTTCATGACTTTGTCAGTTTCAGAAAGGCTTGGCTGTGGAAACAAGCGACCCTCAAAATTCAGTGTGAAATCCTCACCTAGCATCAGCTGCGGTTTATCATCAAGGTTGAAACGAGAAGGGTGATGACCCACAACAATGCTTGCACTAATCTTTTCAATGGGTATCTTTTCGATAGATTCCGCTATGGCCACCGAGTTTGGTGCGGCGACTCCATAGCCGTCAACCCCTCTATGCGTCAATTCTTTGAGCATGGTGATTACTGCGGAAACAGAGTTGTCTCCTTTCTTGTTGACCGCAGCAACGAGAGCACCCATAGAGTTTTCTCCAAGAAGACGTCTTGCCTAAGTAGAATGTGACCTGCTTTAATGTTCTTTTCCCTTCGGGGTGCTAGCACAACAATTTGATTATAAAGTGTTAAAAAAATTAAATAGTTGGTGCTGAATTAACATATTCTTACGTAAAGCTATCTCTCTTGGAGGGGAGTGGTTGCCAATCTTTCCAATCGATACGGGTCGTTATGGGACAGACGAGATGCGGAGGATCTTTGAGGAGGAGAACCGGCTCCAAAAAATGTTGGACGTCGAGGCAGCCTTAGCGTGGGCCCATGGTGAAGTAGGAAACATTCCTCGAAAGGATGCAGAAAAGATTGTTACGATGGCTTCAACTGACTACGTCAAACTCGACCACGTGAAAGAAATCGAAAGCGTGATAAAACATGATGTAATGGCAATTGTCAAGGCATTAGCTGAAGTATGTGGTCCAAGTGGAGCCTACATCCACTTTGGGGCCACAAGTTCTGACATCCTAGACACCGCGACAGCCCTACAACTAAGAGAAGCCTTGGACCTAATTCAAAAAAAGCTGAACACGATTGAGGAGGTTCTGCTTGAGAAGGCGAATCAATACAAAAAGACACTGATGATCGGTAGAACCCACGGTCAACACGCGTTGCCCACAACCTTCGGCTTCAAGATCGCTGTTTGGATGAGAGAAATTGCTAGGCACATTCAACGTCTTCGCGAATGTCGGGAGCGAATCATCGTTGGAAAAGTGAGTGGAGCCGTCGGAACTCAGGCTGGTCTTGGTGTTCATGCGTTGAAGATACAAGAACTCGTTATGAGGCGGCTAGGCGTTAGGTCTGCGGATATTTCGACGCAGATTGTGCAAAGAGATCGCCATGCTGAACTCGTCTGCCTTTTCGCAATAGCAGCCTCAACCTTGGATAAGATCGCAACTGAAATTCGAGAGTTGCAGAGAACCGAGATTGGAGAAGCTTTCGAGCCCTTCGGAAAAGAGAGACAAGTCGGTAGTTCAACTATGCCTCACAAGCGAAACCCTGAACTTTGCGAAAGGGTCTGTGGATTGGCCAAGATTGTGCGGAGCTTAGTCGCGCCTGCTCTTGAAAATGTTCCCACATGGCATGAGAGAGACTTGACGCAGTCCTCTGCAGAGCGATTCATACTTCCAGAGGTATGCATTCTTACTGATTACCTGCTTTTCTTGATGACGCATATTTTGGCAGACATGCAGATAGACGAGGAGAGGATGCGGAGGAACATAAGGCTGACCCAGGGGCGAACGATGTCTGAGGCGGTCATGCTAGCCTTGACAAAGAAGGGCATGAGCCGCCAGGAAGCTCATGAACTGATTCGAGGTTTGGCGATAAGGAGCCAGATTGAAAAGCAGCCTTTTAAGAGAACTCTTTTGGGAGACGCAACTGTCAACAAGAGGTTGAGTGAAGAAGAGGTCGATGAAGCGTTAGAACCGAGAAATTATCTAGGAACAGCCATAGAACAAGTTGACTTTGCTATAGAGAAGACGAAGCAGGAGAGAAGGATTCGAGGGTTGACTGGCTAATATTCTGTTAGGGCCTTCTGCTCCGAAGCTTCAGTCTTCTTCAGTCTTTTCCATTCCTTCGCTTTGACGAAGCCGCCCGCCTGTTCTTTGATCTTCTTACCGAGTTTCGGGCCAATCAGAGGTAAGTTGATCAGTTTCTCGACAGGAGTTCTCTTGAGGTCTTTTGTGGTTTTTAAGCCTGCATCGTAGAGCACTCGGGCTCTTACTCGTCCGATTCCTTTTAGTCTCACCAGGGGCAACAGCTGGGCTTTTACTCCTTTCTCTACACGTTCCACCAGTTCTGAGAGGTGTGGGAGGAGGTCTTTGCCGCCGAAGAGTCTAGCCAGCTCGTGGGATGCATATAAGAGCCATCTTGCGGTCGATATGAGTCTGTAAAGATCACCGGGTTGGACTCGAAACTTCTCGATGGTCACATCCTCTGTTGTCTCCTCTATCCATGCGTCTAGTACCCAGGCGACCTTGGCTTCTCCTAAAAACTCTTCATAGTCAATAGCATCTACCCATCTGTCTGGCACTTCCAGTATGAACTCCTCTCTATGTTCGTCCACGAAGAGTGTGAGATTGTCTATCTCTCTAGAATAGGGGCGCAGTCTTGGAAACATGTCTGGTGTATGGGCAATCATGTGTAGAAAACTAATGTCAGTGAGTTTGGGGGCTCGACTCAACAGGCCGTCTCGAATCACGACAGCCGAGACCGGGTCGATGTAGAGTTCTGAAACTCTCCGCCCAAACTTTGTGGCATAGACATTTTCTGCGCTTACGTCAATCATCTTCTCCTGATAGAGGAATTTCAAGATTTTTGTAATTATTCCTCGGATAGCCTGAGGGTCATACTGATAAGCATAGAAGGTCTTGCCGAAGAATTCATAGAGTCCTTGCTCGGTATGGGCGAAGTCAGCAGCTATGGTGGCTAACACGTGAGAGCGAAGAACTCGCTCTACTCCAAGTTTTGACCAGATCCTCTCAGGCTCAGAAAGGACGTAACTCTCCATTAGATAGTCTTGTTCGTCTCCAGTCTTTGCAATGAGCAACGCTTCCCCGACTCTGTCATATCCCGGCCTTCCAGCCCGGCCTGCCATCTGCTTGTATTCTAGCACTGGTATGGGGTAATAGCCGTATCCGGGCTCGTACCGTCTATAATCGTCTATAATCACCATTCTGGCCGGTAGATTAACCCCAAAAGCGAGAGTAGGTGTTGCGCACAAGATCTTGATCTTTCCATCCCTGAAAGCGTCTTCGATTATCCTTCTATGACTGCCACCTAGTCCAGCGTGATGAAAAGCCGCGCCCTGTTCAACAAGTTTGGCCAATAGCTCGCTTATCCTAGTCCTTTCACCAGTTGTCAGAATTTTCTCACCGATTCTGGTCAAGGACCGTTTCATAGGCTTGGAAATTCTGGTTGCCACGCTGGCTGCAGCCTTTCTCGCCAAACTAACTGAGTTTCTCCTTGTTGATGCAAAAATAAGGGCTTGACCACCAGCTTTTATGATATGCAACGCGAGGTCGATGGCCGGATTTTTTGCGGGCTTCTCTATCTTTAGGGCGCCTCCGTCCTTGAACTGGGCTTCATCGTGAAGGAGCACTCCTTCCTTCAAGACGACGGGTCTCCACTCTGTTGTGATGAAGCCAGCCTTGAGCCATTCAGCTGCCTCTTCTGCATTCTTGATGGTGGCGCTCAAGGCTAGAAGCTGGCCGTCTGGGTTTATTTGCATGAGTCGAGCGAGCACTACCTCTAGTGTTGGTCCTCGGTCCCCATCGTTTAGGAGGTGAACCTCGTCGGCGACTATGAGGGAGATTTCGTCCATCCAACGAGTTCGGTGTCTCAAGAGTGAGTCTGCTTTTTCATTTGTGGTGACTATAATGTCATATCGTTCCAGCCACGGGTCGCTGCGGTCGTAGTCTCCCGTACTGATGCCGACTCTAACTCGTCTGCCATTCTTCTTCTTGATGCTTGTGTATTTTTTGAATTCTTGATATTTTTCGCTGGCTAGGGCTCGTAGTGGCGTTAGGTAGAGAACCTTACCATCTATTTCCAGTATGTGTTTGAGGGCGCAAAGCTCGGCTATGAGAGTCTTCCCAGAAGCGGTGGGACTCGCTAAGACTAGGTTCTTCTCCTTCAATGCGCCAGCTCTTATTGCTTCTTCCTGTGGAGGATAAAGCTCTTCAATTCCAGAGTTGATTACAATTTGTTTCACTGAGTCTGGTATCTGCAGATCCTTGATTTTCAAAACTGGCGCCCTTTCTACTACGTCTTCTTTAGGTATCCCTCTTTCGGCGAATAGATTGTTCCCTCTCTCAACATCTGTCCCAACAGCCTTTCAGCTTCACCGCGTACGATTTCGCGTTCAATCTCAAGTTTTTCGAGAAGCACAGACTTTTCCACCATCCCGGTTTCCCTTTCCATCTCGATTAACGTTCCTAGAACAACCTGCAACTTGTCACGTAAGCTCTTAGGTTTACCAGTCATGATGAGATCTATGTCCAGCTTGTGAGAAGAAACATCGATTCCAACCTCTTCTAACGATCGTTTCATTATGGCAATAGATGCCTCAGCGTCTTCAGCAAGGATTTCTTTTCGCAAGGCTGCTCTGGCTCTGGCTTCAGCCACTCTAACCAGAGACTCTAGTTGGCGTGCTGTTATCGCGATTGGCGATCCCTCAGTCTCGCTTGCTGATCGCATGGCTAAGTAGAAATCTTTAAGGCGATCCAAGGCCTCTTTGGTCAAAACCGGTTTCACCCCTCTGGTATAGCTGATGTATTTTCGGAGAAGGTCGGGCGATATGGGACTCTCCACCGGAGTGGTCCCGGTTCTGTGGAGATCAAGGATGTGCTCAGTCATCTTGGCGTCGATCTCTTTTTCAGGTACGTCCCGCAACACGAAGATGAGGTCGAATCTTGAGAGAATGGTGACTGGAAGAGTGATGTTCTCAGCAACTGTTCGGTAGGGGTCATATCTACCTAAGGCAGGGTTTGCCGCCGCCAGTATTGCTGTTCGAGCGTTCAGAGTTGCCACGATGCCCCCTTTTGCAACGGAGACCGTGTGCTGCTCCATGGCTTCGTGGATGGCAACCCTATCTTCGGGACGCATCTTGTCTATTTCATCTATACAAGCGACTCCTTTGTCCGCAAGCACTAGGGCTCCGGCTTCAAGTGTCATCCCTCCTCTCCTTTCACGAAGGACGGCTGCTGTTAGTCCGGCGGCGGTTGATCCTCTACCTGAAGTGTATAAGCCCCTGGGGGCAACTTTCGCCACATATTGCAGAAGTTGCGATTTGGCGGTTCCCGGATCTCCAATCAAGAGGACGTTCATGTCTCCCCGTATTGTGATGTCGGGCAGATGTTTGGGCACGCCCCCGAAGATAAGATACATTATGGATTCCTTGATATGTTCGTAACCGTAGATTGAGGGCGCTATCGACCGAAGTATCTTACGGTGAACCCAAGGGTCCTTTGCTAGTTCGAGTATTTTTTCCTCTTCTTCAGGGGAAATAAGCACAGCCTCAGGTTCTTTACTTAACACGTCGATGAAGTTTGTGTCAAGATGCAACGTGAAAGTTCTAAGTGTGCCTACTCGTGGAAGCCTCGGGGCGGCAGCTCGAACGATTCCAATCACAGAGACGTTGTCGCCTGGTCTTGCTGCGTCGACGAGGTCTCTGCCGAAGATTTTGATGTCTATCCATCTTGGAAGCTGACCAGGCGGGAGGTCTTCTGGTCTTTCTTGGATGCGGATCTCCTGAGAATCGATAAATGTTGACATTTCTTGGAGGAAATCGAATGGGCCTTTCCTTTTGCAGGCTGGACTGTCACAGGAAAAGGGTGCTCTCAAAAAAGGGCCTGTTTGGTCTCTGTAGCTGATTTCTCCACATCGTTTGCATTTGAAAGCCGCTCGTGTTACCATGGGTCTTGCCGGTGTGGCGCGAATAATTATTCCTTCAACCATAACGAGGCTTCCGATATGTTCAGCGCCCAATACGCGCAACGATCTGGCCTGAGGCAAGCCTAGGAAACGAACATTGACAGATTCTGTTCTTTCAGCGTACTCGGGATCTTCTATCTGCAACTGCGCATATGCTGCGCGATTTGCATGTTCAAGATACTCGTCAGGCCTTTCCAAGATGTTTTCTGCTAATCTTTCGTCGGTCGCGATTAGGTCTTCAAAGTCTACGATCAAAGAGGTTTTGCCCGCGAGAGCCATCTGGGAGATTCTTTCACGGTATTTGTCCGACTTTAAGAAGTCTTGAAATCTCTCTTGTGGGCCGCCTATCAAAACCTCTTCAGTCATGTGTCTCCCACTCATTTGCCCTTTAGAATAGCAGATTTCCACGAGTCGACGATTTCGCGTAGGCTCTCGTATATGACGCGCTCTTCCTTCGTCAGGTTGTTGAGAGTCTGATCCGTTTGCGCTGGCGCAGACGCCAGTGAGACTATCTTTTTTAGTCTGCAATTAACAATGTCTCGTGAGAGCCTTGTAGCTTTCTCGTATTCCTTCATCTTTTCAGGTCTCTTGATCGATTCTTTCTTCACACTTGCGAGGTATCGTCGCAGTCTCGGGTAGAAATCTTTTGAAAGGGAGGAGATTTGTGTGGCTGGTTGAACGCTTTCTTTCCAATGCATCTTGTAGAGCCTCACTGCGTCTAAAGACTCTTCCTTACGAAGTCTGGCTATTCCAGCCCTTTCCAGTTCCTCTGCGATCCAAAATCTGACCTCTTGTTCTTCACCTTCTTTGAAGGGTCCGACTTTTAGACCTGCAAGCTCAATCACTGGACTGCTTCTGTTTATGATCATTTTTACCGGGGTGTTTTCGAACATGAGATCATTATCTTTGATTACCGTTGATGGTTCTTTGGACACCTGTAACCCTCGGGAGAAGTTCTAATCGTAGAGAAGATGTGAGGCTCTGATATAAAAGGTATAGTTAGGAGAGTACGGCTAAAATTTCCTGAAGATTCGGCGTTTTTCACATGTTCCAGAGTAATGCTTAAAAGTCTAATTTCGTTAGAGACATATGCTGACCTTTACAAACGTAAAGGAGTTCCAAAATCGATAAACGGTGTTTGTCCATGGGCTCAGAAAAGATGGCGATTGAAGAGTTTGATTATTTGAAAAGAATATTATTGCATTTTGATGAAGGCATTCGGCTTATAAACGAGAAAGAAGGATCTGTTGAAGAAGGTATTGTTGATTTTCTAAGAAACCCTTCCACAAGACTAAGTGTACAGTTTCCTGTAATTATGGACGATGATTCAATAAGAATTTTCAAAGGTTATAGAGTTCAACACTACAAGTTATATCAACCCACTAAAGGTGGCATACGATATAGCCCTGATGTAACAGTGGATGTAATAACTGCTCTTTCTATGGATATGACGTTAAAATGTAGAGTTGTTGATTTACCGTTCGGCGGGGCAAAAGGCGGTGTTATCTGCGATCCAAAGAAACTATCGCCTAAAGAACTCGAACGTGTGACTAGAAGATACACGTATGAAATTTTGCCAATAATCGGTCCTGATACAGATGTTCCCGCACCTGATATCGGGACAACTTCTAGGGAAATGGGCATAATATATGATACTTATAAAATGTTAAACCCGAGAGCTCCTTATGCATATGCGGTTGTTACTGGAAAGCCATTGAGTCTGGGTGGTTCTAAAGGAAGAAAAGAAGCGACTGCCCAAGGTGGGGCCTATGTGCTGGAAGAAGCTGTAAGACAGGGGCATATTAAAGGATTACCTTCACTGAAGGATGCTTCTGTGATTGTCCAAGGCTATGGGAATGTTGGATTTCACATAGCAGACATTTTACAGAAGGACTACGGATCTAGAATCGTGGGGATAAGTGATTCGAAGGGAGGCATTTACGATCGTAGCGGTCTAGACCCAAATAATGTTCTAAAATACAAACATGATGAAAAAAATGAGCGAAGATCGGTAGTTGGTTATGAAGGGCTAGTGGGTCTACCTACTAATGAGATTCTGACAAAGGAGTGTGATGTCTTGGTTCCGGCTGCTAAAGAAACAGAAATCACCGGTTCAATCGCGAACGCTATTGACACCAAGGTTGTTCTTGAACTTGCAAACGGGCCAACTACTAATCGTGCGGATAAAGTTATAGAAGAGAAGGAAATTTGTTTACTCCCAGACGTCTTATCTAACAGTGGTGGAGTCACGGTAAGCTATTTTGAGTGGCTTCAAAACAAAGAAGGCAATACATGGGAATTAGAGACAGTCAACAACAGACTTAGAAATAAAATGACGAATGCGTACAACGAAGTAAAATCGATTGCCAATCTCTAC
>CAYGAE010000012.1:5076-10961 GCA_964347855.1 uncultured Candidatus Bathyarchaeia archaeon | reverse complement strand
AGGATCAAAGCGCAATCGTGACTGACGCGTCAAGCGGCTTAGGTGCGACGTTCGCCGAAACGTTATGCGCGCGACCCCGATATACGATGTAGATACTGTTTTATTATGACTATGTTTCTAATACGTCAGAGAGGTCAACCAATTGAGTTTTGAGATGTGGACTGAGAAGTATCGCCCCAAGTCCCTCAAAGAGATGGTGAACCAACAGGAAATAGTTGAGCGCCTCATGAGCTTCGTTGAAGCTCAGAACATTCCTCACTGCATTTTTGCTGGTCCCCCTGGAACCGGCAAGACTACGGCTGCCCTTTGTTTGGCTCATGACCTTTACCGCAAAGGCTATCGGGAACACTTGATGGAGTTGAATGCGAGCGACGAGCGTGGGATAGACGTTGTCCGAGAAACCATCAAGACCTTTGCCCGGATTAGGTCGATTGGTGAAATTCCGTTCAAAATCATGATTTTGGATGAGGCTGACAACATGACTTCGGCTGCCCAGCAGGCTCTACGCAGGACGATGGAACGTTTCACTGAAACTTGTCGTTTTATTCTCATAGCGAATTACAGTGGAAAGATTATTGAGCCCATTCAGTCCAGGTGTGCGCCCTTCAGGTTTACCTATCTGAGAAGAGAGGATCATGATGAGTATCTTAGCCGCATCATCGAGCAAGAGAATGTTAAGATGACTGATAAGGGACTTGACGCCATCTACGAGGCTTTTGGAGGAGACCTACGCAGAGCCGTTAACACCCTGCAAGCTGCTGCCTCCTTAGGTAGGCCCATTGAAGATGAGACCGTCTATTCAGTGATCGGGAGAGCCAATCCTGTGGATGTCCGAGGTATGATCACCTTGGCCATGAAGGGCGATTTCATCGGTGCCCGAAACAAGTTGCGGCAGATGATTCTAAAGTATGGGGTTGCAGGAAGCGACATCATCCGTCAGGTTCACATCGAGATCTTCCGCTCTCAGCTTCCAGACAACTGGAAAGTCAAGCTCGCAGAGGTCATCGGAGAGATCGACTTCCGTTTGGTTCAAGGTGCCGACGAAGAGGTTCAGTTAAGTGCCTTGCTTGCACGTCTGACCGAGGCTGGATACGAGGTTCAGAGGAGCGGTTAGACTGGTTTGTACGCCGCTTGGACGGTGAAACACAAACCTCGAACCCTATCCGACGTTGTTGGAAACGCTGAGCCCATCCACCAGTTCACTGAGTGGGTTAACTCATGGACCAACGGCATCCCCAAGAAGAGGGCGGCTTTCTTGTACGGTCCACCTGGAGTTGGGAAAACCGTTTGTGTTGAAACCTTGGCGAACGATCTCAGTTTGGAACTAGTGGAGAAGAATGCTAGCGACTACCGAACAGCTGAGGCGGTTCAGCGATTTGCGGGATTGGCTTCTCAGTATGGCACTTTGTTCGGCGGCAGACGACTAATCTTACTGGACGAGTTGGATGGAATCACAGGAACCGCGGATAAGGGGGGTGTCCGAGCCGTAATTGAGATCATCAAAGCAGCTCAGTGTCCAGTCGTGCTGGTAGCGAACAATGCCTACGATCCCCGTTTTAGCACACTTCGTAGGTACTGCCTCCTTGTTGAATTCAAGAAGCCCACTGTTCGCCAAGTTGTGCAACATCTGAAGAGAGTCTGCACCCGTGAGGCTATAGAAGCTGATGAGGCGGCTTTGAAGCTCATCGCAGAAAGATCCAGGCGTGATGTTCGTTCAGCCGTCAATGACTTGCAGGCACTGGCTCAGGGCCGGAAACGCCTTGCCTACGAGGATATTACTTGGCTTGGAGAACGCGACCGTAAAGAAGTTATCTTCAACGTTTTGAAAACCATATTCTATTCCCAAGACTGCCGCGAAGCGAAGAGCGTTATTGACCAAGCAGATGTTGACCCAGATATGCTCTTTCAGTGGATCTACGAGAATGCACCGTATCAGCTGACGGATCCTCGTGACTTAGCTAGGGCTATGGACTCTCTGTCTTTGGCTGACCTATACAAGGGAAGGATTAGAGCCACGCAGAACTGGAGTCTGCTGCGTTATGTCTTTGATTTTATGACGGCTGGTGTAGCGATGTCGAGGAGAAGGTCTAAGCCTTCGGGTTGGGTTCCCTTTCGATTTCCAGAGCGGATACGATGGTTGTCCAAGACCCGAAGCGAACGGCAGATGCAGTCGCAGATTGGTATGAAGATCAAAAAGAAGTGCCACCTATCCGCGGTTAGGGCGGTTAAGGAGGTTCTACCATACCTACGAGTAATCTCTGAAAGCAATCCTGACATGGCGAAGGGCATAGCAGAGTGGCTTGACCTAGACGATGCTATGGTTGAATATTTGATGCCTAAAGGCATCAAGTAGTTACAGCATCTCTTGTTACACAAACAGCATTAGTCTAAGTCTTCTGTATGAAAACTACATTGTTGGTTTTTGCGGCAACATGTCAAAAACTCAGCCGATCCCTTAATATACCTGATTTCTAATGTCTTGTAGGCTAAAGTCAGTCTAGGGTATGCACGTTGAAAACTCTAAGGTCCGTCGCAAGTGTATTCGCGGAGAGGAATATCTTAGTCATGGGCGTATCAGCCATATTCCTCAACATAGCAATGCCCCTGTACGGCACCTTCCTACCACTATACTTCGAAAGCTTAGGAGTCTCGATTGCTCTGTTTGGCGGAATATCATCTATACTCGCAGCCGCAAGAGCCTCAATCCAGGTGGTTGGCGGGCACTGCGCAGACATCTACGGAAGAAAGGTGCTCATAGTGACAGGAGGGCTGGTGTATGCAGCCGCGCTCTTTCCTCTGTTCTGGGTAGACTTGTGGTACATAGCGGTTCTATTGCTTATCATTACACAACTCGGAATTATGCTCTATCAACCAGGTGCGCAAGCAATGGTTTCTGAGAGCGTTTCAGCTAAAAGGAGGGCGACTGGATTCGCAACGTTCTATTTCATTCTGGGGATAGGCGGGCTAATTGCGCCAGTTATTGGAGGATACATCTCGCTTGGAGGGAACTACCGTTTTCTGTTCCTGATAGCATCTCTAATCCTCTTCAGCGTAGCCCTATCAAGATTAATGTTTCTCAAAGAAACGAAGGTCAAAGGACAATCAGCCTCTAACGTAATGGAGCGCTCGGGAAATCGTCCTAGCTTCGTAGAGAAGATAAAGTCAACGTGGAACTCCAGCACCAGTACACGAGTTTACATGATTTTTAGTTTGCTATCGGGCATCTCCTTCAACGTTGCTGGAATGTATTACCTCTTCTTTTATCAAAAAGTGATCGGTATGGACGAGCTACAGATCGGTGTATCTTCAACGGTTTTCAGCGTGTGCATGGCTATCACGCAGATTCCAGGTGGAATGTTGTCAGACAAAATAGGCAGGAAACCTCTTGTACTAATGGGATTGGTCGTCGGACCGCTCACTACTTTGGCTATGACGCAAGCAAATGCGTTCTATCAAATAGTAATCATAGAGATCATATCGGGATGCACCGTCGGCCTGCAATCAGCGGCATCCATGACTATACCTACAGAACTTGTTGACAAGGAATACCGTGCAACCGCTCTTGGAGTTTTCAGAGCTATAGATCAGATAGCGGCTGTGATAGGCCCAGCGCTAGGAGGGCTTCTCGTTTCGTACTATGCCTTTGAAGTCTATCCGAGGTACATCTTCTACGCGTCCATACTTGCGGGTATCCCGAGTACAGTTCTATTCGCTGTCCTCGTCAAAGAGACGCTGAAGAAAGAGAGTGCCTAGCCAGCCCTAACCTCAATCATCTTGCAGTAGGGTTCACGCCTTTTTATGGCTTTGATAAAGATCCGCGTCAACTCTGCGTCATCGGCTCCGTTGCGCAAGGGTGTAAGTATGTCAACCAGGTTGTCTTTCCTCATCAAACAGGGCTTCAGTTTTCCATCGCTTGTCACTCGGATGCGGGTACAATGGGCGCAGAATTCCGTGTTCTCGATAGGATGTACGACTTCGACTTTAACGTGGGGTAAGAAGTATACCTTGCGGCTCTGCATGTACTTGCGAGTCCTTATCTCCACCGCTCGCATCCGAAGGTCTTCTTCTATCCCATTCGGTGCAGTATGATAGCGCATGTAATAGGCGTCGTCTACGTTTAAGGGCTCCAGTTCAATTAACTGCAGAATCGTGCCCGTGTACTCGGCAAACCTGATCATCCTTTCTACCTCTCCTTCGTTGATACCGCGCAGCAAGGGCATGTTCAGCTTCACCGGATACAAACCAGCCTCCACAGCCGCTTTGATTCCCTCTATGACATCCCTTAAGTTCCCGCCGGTCAGTCTCTGATAAGCTCTCGCGTCCAGGGTTGGGATGGTCACATTTATCCGCATTAGGCCACTCTTGCGCAGGCGCTTTGCAGACGGAGCTAAAAAGGTTCCGTTGGTGGTCATGGATAGGTCTCGAACGCCTCGCAGTCTGGAGATGCCATCCACAATCTGCCCGATTTCTGGGCGCATGAGGGGCTCTCCTCCTGTTAGCTTGATCTTGGAGATGCCGAGGCCAAGTGCGGTGTGCGCGATGCGGGTAATCTCTTCAATGGACATCTCGGTTGAAGGAGTTGCTTCTCCCTCCCTATGGCAGTATGGACACTTCAGGTTGCACTTCTGTGTAACCGCTATCCGTAGGTTGAGGGTTGGACGCCCGTAATCATCGTAAACCATGTTGGAGACCTATTCTTCGCGGGCATGTTTGAGTATGTGACCCGCTTCGGGCAAGATAAGGTTTTCCAAAACAAGCCTCACAGCCTGTGGCGAACCCGGAATGCAGAAAACAGCCTTCCCCTGATCCGCCACACCAGCCAAAGCACGAGTCAAAACAGCCGCCGAACCGATCTCTTCAAAACTGAACCTTCTGAACAACTCTCCAAAACCCGGCAGAGTCTTAACCAGCAAAGGTCTCACCGCCTCAATTGTCACGTCTTTAGGGCTAATCCCCGTTCCACCACACACGATAACTGCGTCAACTTCCTTTGATCCCAAGGCGCTGCCAACATATTTCCCTATCAAGACTCTGTCGTCGGGCACGATCTCCCGAGAAGCCACACTGTGACCAGTCCGTTGTAACGTTTCAACGATCAGATCACCGGAGGGATCATCAACAGGCTTTCCAGCCTTGAGGTCCTGATAGCGAGAGGAGCTGCAGACGACAACGGCAAAGTTTAATCTAGTCGGGGCCTCAGCCTTGTGCCTACGCGTGGTTTCGCTCATCTACTGGGTCCCTTCAC
The DNA here is from genome assembly GCA_964347855.1 of uncultured Candidatus Bathyarchaeia archaeon. Lineage (GTDB taxonomy): Archaea > Thermoproteota > Bathyarchaeia > Bathyarchaeales > Bathyarchaeaceae > CAYGAE01. The sequence continues at coordinate 5,716 of CAYGAE010000012.1, read as the reverse complement.
CTTTCGCACGACACGTACATCATGAATTGCCGTATGCGGATACTGTCCAGCTTCATCCTTTTCATACTGCTTTGTCATGTCCCACACTGTCAGCAAAGCTACAGCAGTCGCAACCAGAGCCTCCATCTCAACTCCTGTCTGAGCCCTAGTCTTCACGGTCGCTTTGACCGCCACCGCGGATTCATTGACGATGTCTAAGCTGATTTCCACGTTGGTTAAGGGGAGAGGATGACAAAGTGGAATCATGGAACTCGTATTCTTCGCCGCTAGTATTCCAGCGATTTTCGCCACGTGTAAGGGATCACCCTTCTCGATTTTTCCTTTTTCGATCAACCGTACAGTTTCTGACTTGAGCGTGATTGATCCAGTTGCCGTTGCTTCGCGGTAAACTTCTGGCTTCCTAGTGACATCAACCATCGACATGCTTGGTCACCAACTTCTACTCATGGATCATTTAGGGCCTATTTGTTTGTTTCCAAAATTCCATGAGTTCTTTTATCATCCTTGCTCTGGGATTTTCTTCGCTGAAGCGGAAGATTCGAATTCGTCCAAACTTTTTGTGTCGAATGAGGTCAGCGTTTTCGAGAATCTCTAGATGCTGATTTGTCGTTGCATAGTTCAGGCCTGCTCTTCGGGCAAT
>CAYGAE010000012.1:1702-4976 GCA_964347855.1 uncultured Candidatus Bathyarchaeia archaeon | reverse complement strand
CATACTTCCAGAGTTGCGTGTGCCCCCTCTGCTTTTCGCCGTACTCTTCACAAACGACGGCGTAAGCCTCTTCTGCTTCGCCCATAGGCATGTAGGCAGTTCTCGCTTGCTTGAACCGCCGCGCGACACCAAGCAAAAACAGCTTTTCGTGGAGACCAAGCGGTGAGACTATGTCTTTTCCAATGACTGGGTAGACGCTGGCAGCAGCTTTCCGGACGCATTCGGGGAAAACCTCCTTCATGTTGGAGGCATCAGCGTATTTGCCCGCTCTCCACAAAAGCTCAATCGCGTATCGCGCGTCTCCACCTTCCATGGAAGCCGATTCTGCAATAAGTTCAATCGTCTGGGAGAGCACCATTCCGTTTCCAAAGGCCAGTTCGACCCTGTCGTTTAGAATGTCCTGAAGCTGCTGTTTCGAGTATTCCGTGAGATGAATGAGGTTGCGCTGGAGTGTGCTTCGTGTACTCGGATCCAGCACTTCTAGGTATTCCGGTTCACGGAGGACGCAGAGAAGAGAGAGTCTTTGTGGAGCATTGAGGCGTTCCTCATGGACGCGGGTGAGGCTGTAAAGGGGGTCTGATCCTTCGCTTCGAATGAGAGCCTCCAACTCGTCGAGACACAAAATCAGATAGGTATCTCTTTCATCAAGGATCTGCATGAGAGTCTGTAAGAGCTCCTCCGCCGAGTAGCCACGCTTCGGAAAGCTGGGAATAAACTTCAGGATGACCCTTTGAAGGATCATGAATGAGCTTCCTTTGCATTCGCGGCAATTGACGTGAATATAGTTTAGGTTTATCCTTCTCTTCTCGGCTTCCTTTGTTATGTCTAACCCGAACCGCTGGGAGAGGACGGTCTTTCCTGTTCCAACATTCCCGACAACCAGCACTCGTTGGGTCATCTCTCCAGGGCTTTCCAAGGCGAAACGGAACAACTGGTTTAGGAATTTGAGTTGAGGCTGCCTGTGCGGTAGGGAAGAGGGAACATAGTTAATGTCTAGTCGAGTCTCATCCTTGAAGACGCTGAAAGATGAACGCATGAACAACCCCTTTGCTCTTCATTTGTTCTGAAGTTGATTTATGATTTTTGTCTATTAAAAAGAAAACCCAACAGAGAGAAAATTGAAAGTATTGTCTGGGTGGAAAGACAGAATCGAAATATCACAATGGGTAGTGGGCTCTCGCACTCAAGATCTCAATCATGATTCAGCGGGGCCAGAGTCGTCATCGCCCACCGACAAAACTAGCCCTGGGTCACATAAAAGCATATAGCGAAAAAGTTATTACTTGGAAGAGAGATGCCGAGTAAAATTAAAGTTGTTCCCTTGGCTGACGAGAGTTTTGGCGTAAGGTCCATGTGTACCTACGTTGAAACGGCAGATGTACGAGTTCTCTTGGATGCTGGAGCCTCACTGGGTCCAAGTCGGTTTGGGCTTCCCCCGCATCCCAAAGAATACAGAGCGTTAGCGGTTTGTCGCGAACAAATCTCACAAGCCGCAGAGAAGGCGGACGTAGTCACGTTGAGTCATTACCATTTTGACCATCACACACCTTCCTATACAGACTGGTTCAGCCATTGGTCCTCTGAAGAAGTTGCGAAGGAGATCTACGAGGGAAAACTGGTTCTGGTGAAGAACTATCGGGTCATGACAAATTTCAGCCAGAGACGTCGAGGATGGATGTTCAGAAAGACTGGAGGAAAGCATGCGAAAAGGCTGGAAGTTGCTGACGGAAAGACCTTTGAGTTTGGAGATACAACGGTGAGGTTTTCTGATCCGGTCTTCCACGGCACTGGAGACTCGGCGTTGGGCTGGGTGTTAATGACTACCATTGAATGTGAGAATGAACGGGTCTTGTTTGCTTCTGACGTGCAAGGTCCCATGCACACTCCGACCTTAGAGAGGATCATCTCCGAGACTCCTCGGTTGGTCATCATAGGTGGACCCCCAACCTATCTGTCCGGGTTCAGAGTAGCGGAAGAACACATACGACAAGGCATGCGTAACTTAGAGCGACTTGTCCAAAGAGTCTCAGTAACCATTGTAGAGCATCACCTTCTTCGAGACGAACAATGGAAGGAACAGTTGCAACCAGTCTTCGATGCGGCGTCAGAAAGGGGACACAAAGTAGTTACAGCCGCCGAATTTGTCGGAGAAGAAAACAACCTACTGGAATTTCGCCGGAGAGAGTTCTACGAGAGAGACCCTCCTGGACGGAAGTTTCAGAGATGGATGAGACTACCCATCTCAGAAAAGAAAAAGACAAAACCACCGATCCGATTCTAAGGGAACCTAATCGAACCTTGCTTCGACGAGTTTTTTCCGGAATTTTTTGGCGTCATCGCAATCCGCCTTAAGCTGTCTAAGTTCTTTAGCCTCTTTCTCAAGCTTGGCAATCTTTAGCCTTATCTCGTTGAGTTTGGGGTTCATTTCGGCTCTGAAAAAGCCGATGATTGCTCCTCGTAAAAATCGATTATGAAACGAAAATCTGTATTCAGAATCAATCTTCCAGATTCATAATCTATTTTATCCAGGTACAGCGTTTCGGCTAATCGGGGATCAGATGCTTCCTCGTATGAAGGAACCGCGAAGATTAGAGAAGATCAGTAGGAGCAAGGGACTGCCCGAAAGTGCAGTAGTCGACTGGGCTGGATGTAAGCAAGCCCTTGTTTTGCCTGAAGAAGCCTATTACTGTGGGATATGGAAGGAAAAAATAAGCACGGCTCTATGCAAGTATTGCCCCTACTACGACAAGGAAACTCCGGAATACAAGCTCTTCAGAAGAGAATGAGGGTGCCGAAGGAGAAAGAAGATTATGGAGTGTCCCAACTGTAAGAACAGGATCGACAAGTCAAAGCAGAATAACGAAGGTAATTTCTACTCTTGCAGAAGATGTGGAACCGTCATCTTTCGGAAACACGGTTTTTAAGGACAGATTGAAATGAGCGATATGTTAACTTCCACCGCCTCTATCTTGATTGTAGGCGGTATTGGCGGCTTCTTCGTCGGCTACATAGCCAAGAAGCTGTTGAGATTCGCGATAACGATCGGGGTTGTCGTCTTCGCCCTTATGTACATGACTTACAGGGACGCCATCAACATTAACCTTGAGGAATTGGCTGGTACGTTATGGGGATTTGTTGAACTGCTTGAACCCCTGCAACTGACGGCTCTAATGACGAGTGGACCTTTTATAGGCAGCTTTGGCCTTGGGCTTCTTTTCGGGTTGAGACAAGGCTGACCAGGTAACGGCTACACAAGATGTGTTCAGGAATTCTC
>CAYGAE010000012.1:0-1602 GCA_964347855.1 uncultured Candidatus Bathyarchaeia archaeon | reverse complement strand
TGACATGAAAAGACAGAAATAGGGTTTTTGCAGAGGTAATGGTGATTTAAGGGAGGTGAGTGTAGGGAAATGGATGGAACTGAAGAGACTGCGGCTATTGAAAAGACGGAGGGATATTCAGGGTCCCCTGCTCCATTCGCGTTCTTCTTGGCGTTGTTTATAGTGTGTCTGGCGTTGACTGTTCTCTCGTATCCAAATCTCGTAGCTGTGTTGTTCGGCACTCTCGCATTCGTTAGTGTCGCATTTCTGCCGGGGTCTGTAGCGATTAACAAGGAGTGGGAGGAGGCGATTGTCTTGCGCTTCGGAAAGTTTCAGAGGCTGGTGGGTCCTGGCTTTTTTTTCAAGTGGCCATTGGCAGAGAGTTTTCTGAAGCAAGATAGGCGAATTATTACCTTGGATATTTCGCGACAGGAGGTGATGACTAAGGATAACATCAGTGTGAGCGTCGATGCTGTGGTCTTCGTGAAGGTCGTGGATACGAAGGACAGCCTTGTTAACATTCAGAATGTGTGGAACAGTGTGATGAAGCATGCACAGACGACGATGCGGGATGTTGTGGGGGACGTCGAGTTGGACGAGTTGCTAGTGAGGCGGGATGAAATCGCGGGTAAGATTGGGAAGATTGTGGAGAGGGAGACTCAGGAGTGGGGTGTGGATATTATTTCGGTGAAATTGCAGACTGTAGAGTTGCCTGAGGACATGAAGCGGGTGATTGCGCGGCAGGCTGAGGCGGAACGGGAGAAGCGAGCGGTGATTATTAAGAGTGAAGGGGAGTTGACGGCAGCTGAAAACTTGCAGAAGGCGGTGAAGAAGATGAGCAATCGGGCGATGTACTTGCGGACATTGTCGAGTCTGGAGGACATTAGTTACGACCAAAGTAATACGATTGTGTTTGCGATTCCCATGGATATGGTGAAGGGGGAGATTCTTGGCTTGTCGGCGTTTGCTGGAGCAGACAAGGCGGCGAGGGCAGTGAAGGCGACAAAGGTGGCAGAGCAGAGATAAGGAACGACGGCACACTAGCATCAGCAAGTGAATGCACCTGCCTGAAAGATAGAATAGAATGACATCTAGGATAGTGCTCGGCAATTGCGAGGTTCTCCAAAATGAGCAAACTTTCACCCGAACTGAAAGGGAAGATTGCTGACCTATACTTGAAGAATCGGGATAGACTGGACGAACTGGATCCGGATGCCCTGCAGTCCTTCGCTTCAGAACTGCTCGAGATGATTGGACGAGAGAAGGAGAGGCGGCAGTCTTACCACGATTTAGAAGTCTTAGAGATTAGCGTGAAGCATCTTAAAGATGACTCAGCTCGGCTTAGGAGTTTCAAGCCGGGAACCGACGACTATGACTTTGCCCGTAACGACTGTAGAAATCTGATGAATTCTACAAGAAAGTGGCTGAAGCTGGAGGGGCTCATCTAAACAGGTTATCTCCAACAATTCCTCAGTGTCAGAGTGCGCACAAGAATTCAGGTGGTGTTCCTGATTTTACTGGTGTTTTCTCTGCACTTTTAAAAAGAAAAGTACAGTTCCTGCGAGCGCTATCGTTGATGATGCCAAGAAAGTGTTCGCGTAGGCTCTGTGCTTGGGTATGCCT
>CAYGAE010000011.1:0-22280 GCA_964347855.1 uncultured Candidatus Bathyarchaeia archaeon | reverse complement strand
GTTTATAGAGGAGCAGAAATGCTGCTAGCCCAATCCCACTGATCATCGCGGTGACAAGAATTGGCATTCGCCAACCCAAACTCTCACCTAACCCACCAAAAGTTGTAAAACTTATGATTGTGCCAACGGGCATGGCAGTATGAAAAATTCCCATTGCTACTCCCGCTTCATGTCCTCTAAACCACAGCGCAAGCATTTGCGCAGTCACTATAGAAATAGTTGCAGCTCCCACACCAGCAATGACTCTTCCTAAACCCGCATTAACAAGGGTATGACTAACAGCAAGGATTAATGCTCCTACAACCATAAGGATTAGAGAAACCAGACCAATCTTATACGGTCCCAGACGATCAGAAAGAGAGCCTATTAAAATCGCTAAGAATATGGTGGGCAAAGAGAAAAGGCTCATCAGCAAACCGGCCTCAGCATGGGTTAGTCTCAATTCTTCGGAAATCAAGGTGAGGATAGGTGGAAGGGATTGGAATGTGAAAGCGAACCCCAGCATACAGAGATAAACCAAGATTAAGATAACCCAGCGATATTTGGCTGGTGACACATTCATCCTTAACACTCTCAGCGTATTCTCTATTTGCGCAGGCTCAATTTAAGCTCGCAGTGGAAAGTGATGATGAAATTCTTGATGCATTCTTCCCCAGTATTTTCTCTTTGAAGCTTTGGCCTACAGGTAGTTTCTTTACGGCTCCAGCCGCTTCTTTCGGCGTCTGCCCCGCTGGATGATCACTCCTCAATAGAATCTTATGCGCGCGCGGAATTATGTGAGGCGTTCGTCCTTGTTGCGCCGCGTATTGTTATACTTGGGCCAGACAACTTGAAAATGAAATTGGATTGACGCGGGAGCGACGCGGTCGTAACGGTTATTGGATATTGAAGAGAAGACAATGTTTACGGCGAAGACGCAACGTTTGGATGTGGGTGCGCGCGCAGTATTTGATATTAGGGAGTCTGTGCCTCTGCCTTTTGATGGCTTCGTCTTTTATTCTTCTACCGTTATGGCTTCGGTGGGACACGAAGTAACGCAGGCCATGCAAAGAATGCAATCATCTGCCCTAACAGGAACAGATTTCTTCGTGTCTGGATACTCCGGAAGGTCTTGAAGTTCGAAGACGTCGACGGGACAGACATCCACACAAATACTGTCACCATTACATTTGGTCCGGTCAACCTCGACTTTTGGCATATCAGTCCAACCTCAACTTGGAGTTTATTTCAACGCAGAAGATGTTTTAAAACTTTACGTTACGGTGTGTACCCTTTTCGGTGTCTCTCTTCACTGCCCTCAAAAAGGCTTATAACAGGAGTCATAGCATGACCCATATTGCAGACTCTAAGGAGTGAAAATCTATGCCCAAAAAGAAAAAGCTGGCGATAGTAGTCCACAGTGGCACCTTAGACAGACTCTTTTGCGCCTTCACACTTGGCTCCACCGCAACAGCCATGGACATGGAGACTCACCTTTACTTCACCTTCTGGGGCCTTAACATGCTTGTAAAGGGAGCCATGGAAAAAGCTGGACTGCCCGCCACATACAAACATATGGAGGAACAAGTGAAAAAGAAGCTGAAAGAAATGAAGTATCCCACACCCTACGAAATGCTCAAAAGAATGAAAGCCACAGGATTGCTGAAGATATATGCCTGCAGCCCCACCATGGAAATGTTCGGCATAAAGAAGGACGATCTCATCCCTGAAGTAGACACGATCGCCGGCGCAGCAGCCTTCCTCGACCTTGCTTCAGATGCTGATATAACCCTCCTCGTTTAACTCTTCTTTGACAGTGTGAACTGCGAGAAAATCCCTGTCCATCACCTTCCTCCTTTTTGTCAAACAGCAAGTCTTGCCATGTTATCTTTCCTCTCAATCTCTTCCAATCTTCAAAATGTTTAATCCGGCAGGATTGATGTTATATGCGCGCGCAAACCTTGTCTAGCTAGACCATGAGCGAGGCTAATTCATGATTGAGACAGAGGTTCCGTGGCTTCCATGGAGCAAAAGGGTCTTCCAGAAGGCAAAGGAGCTAGATAGACCTATCCTCTTAGACATCAGCGCAGTTTGGTGCCACTGGTGCCACGTCATGGATCAGACAACATACTCTGACAGGGATGTCGCGAAGCTGATCGAGGAGAAGTTTGTGCCGATAAGGGTAGACAGAGACCAGCGCCCAGACATTGACAAGCGATACAACATGGGCGGCTGGCCCACCACGGCTTTCTTGACGCCTGACGGAGTGGTACTCACTGGCGCCACATACGTCCCGCCCGAACAGATGAGGTCAATGCTTCAACGCATCAGCCGCTTCTACAACGAAAACAAAGACAAAATCAAGGCCAAAACAAAGAAATTAGACAGAGAAGAGATGAAAACGACGTCCATAAAATATGGTTTGGATCGCGAGTTCTTCCAGTCCGCAATTGACAATCTGACACTGGCGATTGCGTCGAATTTTGATTCTTCATATGGAGGCTTTGGCGATGCTCCCAAATTTCCCCAGAGTGGAGCTTTGGCCTTGGCACTCCTAGAGCATCATATCCAAGGACATACGGCCCTCCTAAACATCGTAACGAAGACTCTGCGAAAAATGAGTACTAGCGGCATCTACGATAAGGAGGAAGGCGGCTTTTTCCGCTACTCCACAACGAGAGACTGGAGCCTTCCTCACTACGAGAAGATGTGCGAAGACAACGCCAAGCTGCTTGTCAACTATCTTGAAGCCTATCAGGTTACGGGAGAAAAGATCTTCAAAGAGACCGCTCAGGGAATTCTAACATACGTTGACGTCAATCTCAGTGACCAAGACAACGGCGGATTTTATGGCAGCCAAGACGCTGACGAAGAATACTACAAACTAAATCTTCCAGAACGCCAGAAAACAACAACCCCCAGAATAGACAAAACCCTATACACAAACTGGAACGCCATGATGATCTCGGCTTATCTGTTAGCCTCGGTGGTACTCAAGAACCGGTCATACCAAAAACTTGCTCTACGAACCGTTGATCTCCTACTTGAGAAGAGTTTCAGTCCCAGAAAAGGAATGTATCATTATTACTTCGGAGGTAAACGATACCTTCCAGGCCTTCTCACAGACCAGACTTCCATGGCGAGGTGTCTTGTCGACGCCTATCAGTTAACCTCGAATAGAACATACCTGAGTTACACAGAAGACATCGCCAAGTTCATGCTCGCCAACCTGTGGGCCGATGCCGGGGGGTTCTTCGATAGACCTCGGAAGGCTGGAGATATAGGAGCTCTGAAAGTTGCAGCCAAACCCCTTGATGAGAATAGTGTAGCCGCCGACGCTTTCTTGAGACTCCACTACGTGACTGGGAAGGAAAGATATCTAGAGCCTGCTAGAAGAACCTTGGAGTATTGTGCCTCAATCTACAAAGGATATGGCATTATGGCAGCCACCTATGGACTTGCTGTTGAATTGTACCTGCGTCAGGTGCAGATACATGTTGTGGGTCCCAAAGAGGATTCGATTACCAGTAGATTCTTAGACGAGAGTCTCCGAGTTTACAACCCTCTGAAAGTTGTCGAAATCTTAGATCCTGATGTCGATAGGAAGCGGTTAGCGAGCCTGAAATACCCTCTTACTAAAGAACCCGTGGCGTACGTCTGCTCCGAAGGCACCTGCGTTGCCGTAAAGAATCCAGAAGAAATAGCTGAGATGATTAAACCTAGATAAATCGTGAAGATAATTGGTTTAGACCAATGTCAAAAAGGTGTAGACGCTGAAGAAAAACCTCCTCTCCTCTATCGAAGGAAAACGATTGAACGGCTACGTCCTCCACCTGAATAATCTGTCCCCTGGGCGATTCATAGAAGAAACCAACTTCGAGTTGTACTTGAAAGCCATCGGCGGAGAGGTTTCTGAAAACCCTGTGGTGAGAGGCAAGTATTTCTCTGGGAGGGGCGAGTTCTACATGCCATGGCTGGAAATATACTACAACAGCCTTGCAGAGTTCAAAATCAGAAAACGAGTGGACCTCTCTGAAAAAGATTTGGACGAGAAACTGTTTCAGCATCTGTCAAACCTTCTCTCCCCGAACTCCCACATTATGGTGGTTTACTCAAACCATGAAGAGACAAGGAAAGGTTTAGAGCGAGGAGTCCCTGCACCAGCCACTCCTATCGGGTATCTCTTGTGGAAATCCGGATGCACATCATTCAAGGACTGGTACTTCGCTGAGGGCTTCTGGGAAGGAGACGTAAAACTTCAAGGCAACAAACCCTTAAGCGAGGAAGCCAAAAGCAAGGACTTACTCGAGACGTATAAGGAGCTCACCGAGTTCCTGAAAAAGGAGGAGAAGAAGGAAAAACTTTTCTTAGATGCCAAAAAGAGGGCTGAAAGTATTCTAAAGCATATAGCACGAGAGGAAAGAGGTCCACAGTATGAAATGGGACAAAAAAACTGGCGTGCTAAAGATTGTTGAACTACTCGAAGAGGAACACCCAGACGCAAAAATAGCTCTGGACTACACTAACCATCTAGAACTCCTCGTAGCCACCATCCTGTCAGCTCAATGCACCGACGAAAGAGTAAACACCGTCACGAAGACCCTCTTCAAGACGTACAGAAAAGCAGAAGACTACGCCAACGCAAATTTAGAAGAACTCGAAGACGCCGTAAGACCTACTGGCTTCTATCGAAACAAAGCCAAAAACCTCAAGAAATGTTGCCGAATGCTAGTTGACAGGTTCAACTCGCAAGTTCCAAAAACCATGAAAGACCTGATTGAATTGCCAGGTGTCGCTAGGAAGACTGCAAACATTGTCCTATCGCATGCCTATGGCATCAATGAAGGAATAGCCGTGGACACCCACGTCCGCAGACTTGCCAATAGACTAGGGCTCTCAGAACAGAAAGATCCGAACAAGATAGAGAACGATTTGATGAAGATAGTTCCCAACGACAAGTGGATGAGGATTACAGATTTGCTCATTTTTCACGGTAGAAGAATCTGCTCAGCAAGGAAACCAAAATGTGGAAAATGCGTCTTGAACAAGCTCTGTCCCTCAGCCTTCACCTTCGACTTGAGTGCGCGCACATAAGGAAATAGAATGGGAGTTCTAGAGGAGCCAGGCTAAGCCACGAGGTTGGGAGTGGAAGTTATTTGGTCACTTCTTCTCCATCAAGACTGAATAGAAATACCGAACATAACCATCTCCTTCAACAGAAGCGATATGCTCAAGGTTTTGGATTCTGAAGCGATCTGAGAAAAGCTGCATTATCTGTTCCTCGGTGAAATGGTTCCATGCAGGACCATTTCGGTAGCTAAAGCAAATCATAAGATAGGAACCCCCCTTCTTCAAAACTCGGTGTACGCCCCTTATGAAGGTGTCTCTGTCCCCAACCTTCACGTGATGAAAGCAGCCTAAGTCAAAGACAAAGTCAAACATCTCATTTTGAAAGGGAAGTTTGAGAAAATCCTGTACTTGGAACTGAATCCTTGCATTTGCCTTTCTTGCTTTGTCCTTTGCGTATTCTATGGCTTTAGAAGAGATGTCTATCCCAGTGACTTTGAAGCCTTTTTTCGCCAGATAGAGTGCGTTGGTTCCAGCTCCACAACATATGTCTAGGGCTTTCCCTTTCTTTATTACTCCTTTCTCAACAAGTTTAACGAGAACTTTCCTAGGTCTGCCTAATTCCCAAGGTAGGGCTTCCAGTGGGTATCTTCTGTAGATCTGATCCCACTCCTCATAGGCTGAATCCATACGACCACTTCAAGGGGCTAAATACAAAACTCTTCAGGTTTTTTATATGCCTTCAGCTGGTTGCACCCCTTCTTATACAAGAAAACGCAGTATATAAATATGACGTATGTCATAACTTATCTCTCGGATCGTAAAGCCGAACAGTGGGCTGTCACGTCATTACAGAATTCTTTTCACTTTTGTTTTGATTTTTGAGTAATTCTTATAAATACGCTGGTTCAATACGAGAAACCATACGGTGATGAATCATGTCTGAGAAAGTTGTGATGCCCCCACACATGTTTGCTTGCCTCGATGCTAAGGGTGAGAACTACATTGTCGAGGTTGATCTGCCAGGAGTGAAAAAGAAGGATATAAACCTAACCATGCACGAGGATATCATTCACGTCTTGGGTGAAAGAGAAGACATAGAATTTCACGGTCATCTACACTTTCCTATAAAGGTCAATCCCAAGGAAGCCAAGGCCAAATTCAGCAACGGCTTACTCATGGTGGAGGTGCCGCTGAAGGAGAAACGGGCCCCTCCAACAAAGATCGAAGTGAAATGAAAAGATACCCCGCAAATTCCTCTCTTCCCACTTTTTTATGCACATAACTAGGGTTCCTGACGCAAAGATTCTTAGAGAATTGAGGGCGTCCGAGAGTGTTTAGCTCAGCTTCTTCTTCTGGTTGAAATGCTCGCTAAAAACCTGATTGATTTCTTCCGGTTCTTCCAGTATAAACACGTTGTCAATTCCAGCCAGCTTTCTAACATGTGCCACATCTTCCTTTCTCATCCTCAGTTTCAAATCCCGTCCGTTAGGGAGTTTCGTTACAATAACTCCTTCTCGGTAGTCAGAGGGCATTATATAGGTCGGAACAAAAGCTTTCAGACCCATGATGGCTGCGTTTGAAAGAAGACTGTCTGCTATTCCCATAGAAATCTTCGCAGCAGTATTTGATGTTGCTGGCGCAATCAACAAAAATTCAAACTTTCCTGTCTGTAATTCACCGGCGAGGAAAGGCGAATTCGGATTGATCTCGACAAAGATCTTGTCAAAGCTCTTCTTCAGATCATTGTCCAGCCTGTACCATTTTACGACTTGATCGCCTGCTTTGGACAGATAGACTACGATATCAACCTCACTTTGATACTGCTTTCTTATTGTCGTCATAATCTCAATTGTTTCGGCTAATCTGTCTCCGCTACCTGTAATTCCCCAAGCAACTTTCCTCTTCTTCGTTCTTCCTTCCACAGCCAAGGTTCCGCACCTTGATTTTATTTCTTAATCTCAGATTTCTTCAAGAACTCGGCAAACTTCTTGATGGTTTTCCTCAGACTTCTAAATCCTTCGTCATCTTTTTTTACGCCTTCTAGGGTGTCTTTTGACCAGAATGTTGCTCCCAAGTTTGCGCCAAAGGAGCCGCCGCTGATTGGTATGATTTCGTTTAGGATGTAGAATGTTATGATTTGCTGTGTTGCCAGTTCCTGTCCGCCGATTCGGTCTCCTCCAACGGCGATGGTCATGCCAACTTTATTCTTGAAGAAGTTGCGGTCTGCAGCGACTAAGGCTCTACATCTGTCCATAATGGCCTTTGTTTGGGCACTGATTCCAGCATTGTAAACAGGTGTTGCGATTATTATTCCACGCGCATCGTTGAGGAGCGAGTAGAGCTCGTCCATGTCGTCCCTGATTATGCACTCTTTATTGTCAATGCAATAGTCACAGTGTGTACAGAACCCGATGTTTTTGCCTCTGACCGTGAAAAGCTTTGTTTCGAAGCCTTTCTTTTCCAGTAGGTTCAATGCTTCTCTCAGAACATATTCCGTTGCTTGTTTTCTTGGGCTTCCACATATAGCAACGATCATAGTAGTTCCATCGGAATCCTATAATTATTGGAATCAATAAAAGGTTGCTGAAGCGTATCACAGGAAAGGGGTGGCTTTAGATGTCGTTTCGGTTTCTACGTTTTAGATGACATTTGGGTCGCTAGTGTTCGCCAACCGCCTTGGGATAGCCTTCGTCTTCCAGCTGAATAGTTGTGTGGTCGATCCCAAACCCTTCTCTCAACATATTAATCAAAGTTGCGATGAGCTTCTTTCTGTTTGTCCCCTCTTCCACCACTACGTGACAGCTCATGCAGCACATCTTCGTGGGAGTCATACACCATACATGAAGATCGTGGACGTCCTTCACATCTTTGACTTCGAGTATCTTGCGTTCCACTTCACTTAGATCTATGTGGGAAGGAACTCCCTCGAGGAGAACATTCATGGAATCTCGGATAAGCTTTCCAGAGCTATAGAAGATCAGCACACCTATCATCATGCTGATCAAAGGATCCGCTGAGAACCATCCAGTGAAGAACATGATCAGTCCAGCGAAAATTGCCCCTATGGAGCCTAGAGTGTCTGCGATTACGTGTAGAAAGGCGCCTTTGATGTTTAGACTTTCTTCTTTTGATCTAGAAAGAATGCCAGCAGTGAGGCCGTTGGCTATTAGACCCAAAACCGCGATGATCAGCATGTTTAAGCTTTCTACTTCGCGTGGTTGTTGAATCCTTATTACTGCCTCATAGAAGATGTAAACGGCGACCACCCACAAGAAGATTCCATTCAAGAAGGCTGCTAGAATTTCTGCACGATAGTAGCCATATGTTCTTGTCACCGATATGGGGCGTAGAGCAAGCCATGCTGCTATGATGGCGAAGACTAGGGCAAAGATGTGGTTTAGCATGTGCCAAGCGTCTGTCAACAGAGCTAGGCTGTTTGTTAGGATTCCTCCAATCAATTCAATAATGAAGAAAGCTATAGTGATGCCGAGGCCAATTCCAAGATATCGTATACCTTTTGGTGGATGAGGGTGTTCGTGCATTGGAATCTCGCTCTGGTTAGAATAATTATCGATCCTCCACTATTAAATCTGAGTTCTTGTATGTACAAAAGTTAATAGTAAGGAGGTAACTACCAAGAAGAAAAGTGAAAACAGATTGTCCAATTTTGTTAATACCATTGTCGCAACTGTTGTCATCAGTCTCTTTTCATTAGTTGGAATATACGCCTTATCTCTAAAAGAGAAGACATTGGACAAAATCCTGCTAATCCTTGTGGCGTTTTCCGCGGGGTCAATCCTGGGAGCTTCATACTTTGATCTTCTCCCTGAAGCCATAGAGCTTTTCACGATGGAATCGGTTGTGGGGTCTGTTGTGGAACGAGTCTTGAACCCTGTTGTGTTTATCTACATCACCTTGGGGTTCATCTTGTTCTTTTTCCTAGAGCGGTTCATCTACTGGTACCATGGCCATCCTCACGAATCTGATATATCTGCCGAAGCTGTCGATCGAGTTGCCACCAAAGGTTTTGCGTACCTAAACCTCATCGGTGACGGAATCCACAATTTCGTTGATGGAATGGTTATTGCTGCCAGTTTCCTGATCGGGTTCTCTGTAGGCTTAGCTACAACCATTGCTGTAATCTTCCATGAACTCCCTCAGGAGATGGGGGACTATGGAATTCTAATATACGGTGGGGTCAAGCGGCATAGAGCTCTTTTGCTCAATTTTGTGGTCTCCTTTACAGTTGTTGTGGGCGGAATCTCTGCAATCCTTTTCATAGAAACGGTTGAAGCGTTAAGCGGATTGCTGATAGCCTTCGCAGCAGGTGGCTTCATCTATCTGGCGGCTTCAGAGCTGATTCCTGAGCTGCATAAGGAGAAGAGCTTCAAAAAATCTGCCGTCCAGTTTGTGGTATTTATTCTTGGGATTACCCTCATATGGTCTTTGGGCATTATCTTTCCCGAATAGAGGGATTCTGTGACTGACATATGGCTGAATAGTCTAGTGAGCGTCGCTATCGTTAGTTTGATCTCTCTAATCGGTGTGTTGACTTTTTCCTTGAAAGCGGAGCGTTTGAAGAAGGCACTCCTGTATCTCGTCAGTTTTTCCGCGGGAGGGCTCTTTGGAGATGCCTTTATTCACCTGATCCCTGAGGCCGTGGAGGAAAGCGGCTTTGCGGTGCATGTTTCTTTATTTATCCTCTTTGGCATCGCTGTTTCCTTTATTCTCGAGAAGTTCCTGCGATGGAGACACTGCCACATACCAACGTCAGAAGAACATCCGCATTCCTTTGCCTACATGAATCTCTTTGGTGACGCGGTTCACAATTTCATAGACGGCCTAGTAATAGGCGGAAGCTACTTAGCAAGCATACCCCTCGGAGTAGCTACCACATTAGCCGTCATTTTCCACGAGGTTCCCCAAGAAATTGGAGATTTTGGCGTTCTGCTCTACGGCGGGTTCAGCAAATCCAAGGTTGTTCTGCTCAACTTTTCAACCGCCCTGACCGCAATAGTCGGAGCCGTTGTAGCCCTCAGCCTCGCTTCTCCAATCCAGTTTTTTCTTCCGTTTTTGATACCTTTCGCTGCAGGCCACTTCATTTACATAGCGGGCTCGGATCTGATCCCAGAACTCCATAAAGAAGAACCTGGGCTTTTGAAATCGGTGTTTCAACTAGCAGCTTTTGTCCTCGGAGTTCTCATCTTGCTCTCACTAGTCTTCGTAGAATGAGCTATCTATCTAGTAGAGAGGAAGTAGTCGTCCTCTATCTGCTACTCGAAGGGTACACATTCCTAACCTTTATATCTGGAAAATCCTTTTGTGGGGATAGTTGAGAAAACAGGAGAATTACATCATTGAGCGAAATGTGGGTCGACGTCTCCAAGAAGATTCTGGATCAGATAAGACGTTTAGAAAAAGGCAAAGGAAGGGACCGCTTAGAGTTAGTAAGGGGCCTACGCTTCATGCTGAACTCTCTGCAGAGAAGCCTGCTAGGCTGGATGCAATGGGTGAACAACCCCGACATCATGACCAGATTCACCCAAGAAGACCTAGAAGAAATGAACAAAAAGCTGGCCCAGTTCACCCATTCCTTCATAGAATACGACTTAGAAGCCACCAAGCTAGGCGCTCTCAAGGGACTAAAAGAAAAGAAGAAGGTCAAAAGGAAGAAAAAAGAGGAAAGAGATGAAGTATTCTACGTCTAGCAAGGAAACCGGTTTGAAACACGTCAAAGTTACTGAAACTCTTCATCCTGCGTGCGGACGCGCAAATCTAGGCTCATAATCCATTTCGATGCTGTTTTCTCTCAGAGCAGTTGGGCGCGGTTTGTGTCTATAAGATGGGGGGCATGGAGGCAAAATATAAATATGACGTATGTCATAACCCCTTCATTTCCCTCCAGGTGAACTATACATGCCACCTACCAAAGTTTTAGAAAACATCTTCTGGGTTGGAGCCGTGGACTGGAATATCAGGCACTTCCACGGCTTCAGCTACTCAACCCACCACGGAACTACGTACAACGCCTACCTAATCCTCGACGAAAAAACAGCCCTAGTCGATACAGTCTATGGTCCCTTCGCGGGAGAGATGATACGAAGAATCGGCGAAATCATTGACCCCTCTGAGATAGACTATGTCGTGGCTAATCACGTTGAAACCGATCATTCCGGCTCTATCTCAAAGATTTTGAAACTCGCTCCTCAAGCAAAGTTGGTAGGCACCGCCCAGTGCAAGGAGGGATTGCAGAAACACTATTTTGGCAACTGGAATTTCCAAGTTGTAGAAACCGGCGACGAGATAAGTCTAGGGGGAAGAAGTCTCAGATTCATCAAAGCTCCCATGCTCCACTGGCCGGACAGCATGTTCACCTACGTGGAGAAAGATGCCCTACTTCTACCCAACGACGCCTTCGGACAGCACTGGGCCACTTCTCAAAGATTTAACGACGAAGTTGACGAGAAAACACTAATGGACGAGGCGGCCAAATACTATGCCAACATCTTGTGGCCCTTTAGCCAATTGGTGATAAGGAAGATCGAGGAAATCCAGAAGCTAGGCTTAAAGATCAATGTAATCGCGCCAAGCCACGGCCTTATCTGGCGTGACGACCCGACAAAGATAGTCAAAGCCTATCTCCGATGGGCTAGGGGGGAAGCGCGAGACAAGACTTTGGTTGTGTATGATACTATGTGGGGCAGCACGGAAAAGATGGCCGAGGCGATAGTTGACGGCATCAGCAGTGAAGGCGTCGAGACTGTGCTGTTCAGACTTCCATTTTCCGACAGAGGGGACATCATCAAGGAACTCCTCGAAGCTAAGGGGCTTCTCATCGGCTCCTCAACCATTAACAACGGCGTTCTGTCATCCGTGGCTCCATTTCTGGAAGAAATGCGGGGTCTAAGACCGAGAAATAAGATCGCTGCTGCCTTCGGCTCTTACGGTTGGGGGGGTGGAGCGGTCAAGATTATCGAAGAGACGCTGGAAAAGGCGGGTATGAGAATAGTTGCTCCTGCCCTGACAGTCAAGTGGGTTCCTGACCAAGATGAACTCCAGAAATGCTTCGAGTTTGGAAAAGAATTTGCCAGGAAAGTAGCAAAGACCGAATAATCCCAAAAGCAAGTCAGGCGGACGCTGTGTTCTTCACGACTTCCATCGTCGATCATTCTGATGTTCACAAGTCTTTTAGCATGTATCTCTAAAATTAGGTAGCTGATGCCTATGGCTCAAAAAACCTATGACATAATAATCATAGGAGCTGGCCCGGCTGGATTAGCGGCTGGCATCTATGCAGGAAGAATTGGGCTCAACACCTTAATTCTTGAAAGAGGGTTGCCTGGTGGCAGGGCTGTGGAAGCCACAATGGTGGAGAACTTCCCGGGATTCCCAGAAGGAATAACTGGGATGGAACTGATACAACGGATGATTGATCACACTGAGCGGTTTGGGGTAGAACTAAGACTGTCTGAAGAAGTCGTCGATATAGACTTAAGCAAGGAGACTAAGGTTGTGACTACAAAGAATGAGGCATATCAGACGCGAGCCCTCATCCTTTCTACAGGAACCCAACGGAAAAAGCTTCTAGTCCCCGGAGAGGCCGAATTCCTTGGACGTGGTGTTTCCTACTGTCCCATCTGCGACGGACCCTTCTTCAAGGGCTTGGTAGTGATGGTGATCGGATCGAACGACGAGGCCGCGCATGACGCCTTATATCTGACACAGATCGCGAAGAGAGTTTGCATGATTGGGAGTAGCGAGGAAGCTGAAATGTCAGAGGCGTTAAAAGAAAAGCTGGCAGAAGAGAAGAACTTTGAATTTTTGCTCAACACAAAGGTCGAAGCTATTGAAGGCGACACTTCGGTCAAGGCCGTAAAAGTAGTTAACATGAAGACCAACAAGCAAGAGAAGCTCCCGACGGACGCAGTTTTCATTTCTTTAGGAGGGGTGCCCATGACTCAGATAGCGCAGAAGGCTAAAATCGAGCTGGACCAAAGGGGTTGCATAAACGTTGATCGAGGGCAAAGGACAAACATAGAGGGCGTTTTTGCTGCCGGAGACTGCACTTGCGGTGGGATGCAGATGGTCACCGCTGCGGGCGAAGGTGCTACCGCGGCGATTCGAGCCTCAATCTACGTAAGAAGGAAGACAAGGTGAAAGAACAACTCCACTATCTGTTTATATAACTGGGACGTATATGCATCTGATTCTGAAGTGAATAGGAGATCTGGTTTGCCTCAGCAGAAAAGACCTGACCGAGAACTAGACTGCCTTGGGCTCTACTGCCCAGAGCCTGTTTTCAGAACAAGACAAGAAATCGACAAGCTCGCGGCTGGCCAAGTTCTGGAGGTAGTTGCTGATGACCCAGCAGCTGAAGAAGATATAAAACGTCTAGTCAAAAGACTTGGACATGAACTCCTTGAGTTACGCAATGAGCACGGCAGATTACATTTTCTTATCAAGAAGACGAAATAGGAAGTGACCCTAGGAGTTGAGGAAAGTGTATATGGACCATGGAGCTGGGATGCCCCTCGATCCCCGAGTCTTCGAAGCGATGAAGCCCTATTTCACAGAGGACTATGGAAATCCTTCGTCATCCCACTCCTTTGGGTCTCGTGCTAAAACCGCCTTGCAGGAGTCTAGGGAAAAAGTCGCTCGACTAGTAGGCGCCGAGTACCCGGAGGAGGTTATCTTCACTTCCGGAGGCACAGAATCTAACAATCTAGCGATCAAGGGCGTGGCTCACAGGAACAAGGAGAAGGGGAATCACATAATCACAACTACCATCGAACACATCTCGGTGATAAACATCTGTAAACACCTTCAGAAACAAGGCTTCGGAGTCACCTATGTGCCAGTAGACAAATACGGTGTGATTGACCCCCAAAAACTCAAAGACGAACTAACAGACAAAACAATCCTCATATCTGCCATGTACGCTAATGGCGAAATTGGCACAATTCAGCCGATAAGGGAGATAGCAAAAATCGCCCACGAGAACCACATCTATTTGCACGTAGACGCCGTAGCTGCCGCAGGAAAGATACCTTTCAACGTAGGGGACGAAGGCATAGACCTCCTGTCCATCTCTTCCAACGACATGTATGGTCCGAAGGGCATGGGAGCCCTCTACATCAAGAAAGGAACCAGAATGCAACCCGTAATTCAAGGCGGTGGCCAAGAAAAGGGGTTGCGTTCGGGTACAGAAAACATACCAAGCTTGGTAGGCATGGGTAAGGCAGCGGAGATCGCTCAAGACGAGATGCCAGCAGAAGGCAAGCGGTTAGGCCGACTTCGAGATAGACTCATTAAGGCTGTCTTGGATACGATTGATCGTTCCTATCTGAACGGCCACCCGGTCAAGCGACTTCCCAACAACGCCAACCTTCGCTTTAGTTATATAGAGGGGGAGTCTCTCATCTTGGGTCTGGACATGCTCGGCATTCAGGTGTCGTCAGGTTCGGCATGCACTTCAAAAACCCTAGAACCTTCTCACGTACTGCTCGCGATAGGCTTAGCCCACGAAGAGGCCCACGGTTCTCTGGTCTTCTCCATGGGCAAGCAGAATTCGGAGGAGGACGTGGATTACGTGCTGGAAGTGTTGCCGGACGTGGTGAAGAGACTGAGGGCCATGTCCCCCCTGACCCCGAAGGAAATGTTGAGGTGATCCTAATGTACAGCGAAAAGGTCATGGACCATTTCATGAACCCACGAAACGTAGGCGAAATTCCAGACGCAGATGGAGTTGGAACCGTGGGCAACCCTGTGTGCGGCGACCTTATGACCATGTACATCAAAATCAAAGACAGCAAGTTGGAAGAAATCAAGTTCAAGACCTTTGGTTGCGGCGCAGCTATCGCGACAAGCAGCATGGTCACCGAGCTTGCCAAGGGAAAGACGATCGAAGAAGCTCTCAAGATTACTCGAAAAGACGTAGCCGAGAGCCTTGACGGGCTACCTCCCGTCAAGATGCATTGCTCTAATTTAGCAGCAGATGCCCTGCACGCTGCAATAAAAGATTATCTCGACAAAAAGGAGACAGAAAAATGAAACCTTTCGTAAAATGCGAAATGTGTGACGTAGAAATCCCCGTGGATGAGTGCGTGTTCGCCACGCACAAGATCGTTATTGAAGGAAAGGAATGCGCCTGCTGCTGTGCGATTATGCAACGGAAACAAGCGCGCAGAGAGTTCAAAAGACAGTAAATGCTTTTGCACATATTCATTTCTTATCGTGAATACTGATATCTATAGCGACTACGAAGCCTAGGAGTAGCTGTTATCGCATTCTGGATCTAGCGCGCGCCTTAATGCAAGGTATCGGATTCTGGTGCTATATTTTTTCGCAGGTGCAGTCATCGTAGGGTTTACCGCATCCCTCGCAGACCCTGTTGACTATGGGTCTCCCGCACCTACAAGGACTACAACCACAAGTCTTGCACAATTTCCTTGGTCACTCCCTCTTATAGAACAATTAACCTTCCACATTTAAATAATGCGTTCCCCAAAAAACGATCAACCATGGGTGACCCAGAAATCAGGCAGGCAATTTTGATAACCGGCACACCGGGCGTAGGAAAGACCGCGGTCTCCAGTTTGTTAGCCTCCAAGCTAGACGCACTGCACATCGACATTGCCGAACTTGTGAAGGAAGAGAATCTAGTCAGTGGCTTCGACAAGATGAGAGAAACGTTGATTGCGGATGCCCACAGGATTTCCAAACGTGTCAAAGAAATCATTCAACGCTCTGAACGGGATGTTATTGTTGACGGACATTACGCGGTTGATGTTGTGGCAGCCAGCAAGATCTATCGTGTTTTTGTGCTTAGGCGAAATCCAGACGAGTTGAAAAAAATATTGAAAGATTATGGTTTTGAGGGAAGGAAACTCTGGGAGAATCTTTCAGCTGAGATCTTAGACGTTTGCCTTTGGAACGCTGTTTCAGCTTGTGGTTTGGACAAGGTCTGCGAAATTGATGTCAGCGGCAGAAAAATCGGAGAGATAATTGAAGGAATTGTCCAAATCTTGGAAGGAAGAGGAAAGTGCGAGATCGGCGTGGTTGATTGGCTGGGCAAACTGGAGAAAGAGAGACGCCTACAAGATTTTCTTAAACATTTCTAGTTTATCCCAGTCGCCGCATGATCTGACGCTTTGTAATTAGCGTGATGCCTCTACGGTTGGCGTAGGCTTTTGCATGGCCACTGAATTTTTCAGATATCATTATCGGATTTGTAAGACCTACATCCTCGGAGGCCCGATCCATATTTATGACCATGTTGACACCCACTGTTCGCTTCCAATCCTTGATCCAGACTACATGTTTTTCTTTCCCCTTGTGGATAGACAGGTCAAACCTTCGTGAAAGTCCCGAAAAACCTTCCAAAATCGCATCCTCCTCTGTCTTGTAGCCGCCTTGTCGAAAATAAGTAATCGCTAGCTCAGTGAGGGAGACATTGTGCATTTGCTTGGTCCTCTTACAGCAGTTAAACGAGTATTGAGGAAAAGCTTTTCGCTCACGTTGGCCCTAAGAATAACTCCCTCTCTCCAACGAATAGGAAAGCTATCAGTAAATGTGGAGTCAAGGCAATGTATGTGGTAATCACTTGTTACAAATGCGGACAATTTTTGCTCGCAAGGACTGGACAGAAGACGAAACGGTGTCCCTACTGCGAGACCAGACTGGCTTTAGAAAAAACGAAAAAAGTCGCCTCTGCAAAGAACGCTCAACAAGCCTTAGATCTTGTTCAAGCCCTAAAACAAACAAGAGCGAGCGCACACGATCAATGAGTGTCATGGTTGATGTGCGAATCTTTCTGACAATGCTCATACTTGTTCTTGCTCTGGGGCTGTCTAAGAACGTATTACCGACGCTAGGGTTTCTCTCAGAGAAGATAACAAAGGATCGCGCGCGCGCATCACTCCTGCCTTCTTTGGGGAAGCCTAAGGGTTAAAATAGGAAGTTTGTCGAAGGAGATCGCTGTAGGATAATCCTTCAAGGTTTTCACGGCTGATTCCAAGTTTTTCCTTCAGCTCTTCGACAATCTGCAAATCTTCACTGGCCATGCTTCCTCTGTCGGCAAAGGTCTCTCTTTCAAATTCAACGTAAATCCCAAGGTTCTCAACGGTATCTAGATGTATTCGCGTTCCTTCATGGTGATAGATTTCCCTTACCTTACGTACAGTTATCCCAGTCTTGAGAGTTCTCTCGAGTAGAGCCTTCAGGAACTCCGGGTTCTTAATCTGCAGAATGTAAACGCTGCTTCCCTTGGGTCCGGCAACATTTTTTCTTTCGTAATAGATCAATTTAGACTCGTTATCCTCTTTTACCTCACGCAGCTTTAGCCTCCCTCTTGGAACTTCGAAATAGGAGTCGATTTGCCGATAGGTTCCGGTGTACTGGGCTCCGATAGTGCTTAGTCTCTTTCGAATGATGTCAAGGTCGTCAACTTGGGCTTTTAATTCGACCAACCTGTGTTCAGTTTCATGCAGCAACGTGATGCTCAATCTTGTTCAACCCCTTCAAGCGCGTGCATCAGGCAATTAAGGAAAAAGGGTATCTTAAAATAGTAATCAATAAGGAATGTAAGGAAAATGAAGAAGTCTTCGTTTGTCTCTTTGGTTGCGGTCTTCGCCGCTTTCAATGTGGTCTGTGATTCTTTGATGGCTTTTCCTGAATTTTCGTCGGGAGTTTGGTATAGCTGGATCTTCATCGCAGAACCGATCACCGGAATCGTGCTGGGCCCCTATGCCGGATTCTTGGCCAGTCTCATCGGAGTCATGGTTGGGCACTCTCTCTATTTTAGAGATATGTACGAATTCCTCTTTACCTTTGGGGCTCCTCTAGGCGCTATGATTTCTGGGTTCCTCTTCAGAGGAAAGTGGACGATCGTTTTGACCTATTATACCACGTTGCTTGGAATCTATTTCCTTGCGCCCATCGCATGGCAGCTTCCCATCTGGGGACTGTGGGATGTCTATTTGGCCTTCGCCACGCTTCTAGTAGTTGTTGTCGTATTGGTCCGGAGGGGTTCCTGGAAACCTTCGTCGAAGAGGCTGCTGTACATCCTTGCCATGTGTGCCTTTATCGGATTGGAAGCTGACGTATTATTCAGAGTCTTCATTTTGATACCCGGCCAGACCTACAGGCTCTTTTACGGTTTGGACATAAATGCCTTAATTCCCCTGTGGTTTCTTGGAGCTATTGAGACCCCAGTTAGAGTAGCCATATCTATCTTGGTTACAGCGGCTGTTGGGCCTCCTCTAATTAATGTTGTAAGGAATTTTCAATTCCGCAATGATTGAGACCATTTCAAATAATGAGGGGGGATCTTGCTGTGTATGTGTAGGCTTTCGTAGAAAGAAGCGCGCGCATGTAATCCTCTTGGTTTCAGAAACCAAACTTATATCGGTCAATATAGAAGTTAAAGCATGTAGATTAGATTGGTCAAAAGAGCTGTTCCGATAACTTGGGTTCTGATACTCTCGTTGTTGTTAACCTTGGGGCTGCCATTGGCCATAGCAAGTGCTATGGTCAGAGAGACAAGAACCGTTGGTGTTGACGTTGAGGACTGGGTCAAATACGGCAACTTCGATGCCGAATATGATTCTTCTGACCCTGAGGCACAACGAACACCATCTGTCATAGTTGAACACGACAATACGGCTTGGATTAGGAATAAGGTAGTAAATATTTCGGGGTCCTTGGTAACGTTTGAATCGTTAGTCCATTTTGAGAACGGTACGGAGTACGAGAGTCTTGAGGAAGTGGATATTAACACAGGGACTAGTTCCAGTGAGATAAAGGCCCTCTTCATGTTTGTTTCAGCAGATCTCGGAGAGGGTGATAGCATATATTCCGCTGCCGAATTTGACGCCTTCAAGATAACTGAAACGATTTTCCACGAGTATATAGGAGGGATAAGTAGAAAGACAAATCACCTTAGCAGTAGTGAAACGCTACCTCGGGGTATTAGTGTATATGTCGACTATCACTGGGACAAGGAAACTGGAATCTTATGTGACTATCTCGGAGTGGGAAATCTGATACAGGAAAACTACATAACATCTTGGGAGCAATCCTACAATGTCATTGATACCAACATAGAGTGGGTTGAACAAGAAGACGAGTCCTCTGACACACCAGGAGGCTATCCACCAAGTATTGTAGGCGTCGTGGTGATAATCGTGTTTGTTCCGGTGGTGTTTCTCCTCTGGCGACAAAAGAGAAGGAAATCTAGAAGAAGACGCTAGCCTGCGGGCGCAAGTGATGAACGAGACCCACGCGCAAATCTTCAAGCGCTTCTCGGTGATGAAGGACGGGAGAGAGTTTAAAAAACCTGCTCGTCACTGAAGAGAGAAAGGAGTCTCTATTACGAGGCCTTCATCACCGAATAACACTTCGAAAAAGGCCATTTAAAGATATCCACTTGGTTATGGAAGAAACGTACAAGATAGGTGCATTCGTATCCGCGCTACGCGCGCGAGCATTGTGGATGTCTGGGACTTTTCTCAAACAGTGGAGATATCGTCCCTTGCCTTGCAAACGCGTTCTCTTTTTCCACAGCATGTAGTCTTTTTTTCCAAGGGCTATCCAGATGATCATCGTGGCGTTCATGTTGGCTGCAACAATATGGTGGTAACGGTAGCAGGAAACCGCGATTTGAATTCTTCATGCACACGTAAAGCATCAACTATCAGTAACTATCTTCTAGAAGTAGGCAGGCTGCAGACTTAAGAGTGAGCGCGCTTAAATAGTAGCATGCGTGCACGTAGAAAATCAGTTTTCTGACGTCTACACAGGCGTAGGAATAGCGGAGAGAACATAATGAAGTGGAAGGCAATCGCTGGCTTGATGCTTATACTGATTGTGATAAGTCTGTCAAAACTGGCAAATGACGTCTCACAAGTTAACGCGGACCCTAAGACCATCGCGAACCAAGCCGACAAAAGATATGGCGAGCAGGCGATAATCTTCGAGCATCGAATCTCAACTTCAGAACTAGAAGGACTAAAGGAAAAATTCGGCGTCCCGGAGGAAGGTAGAGACTATAATCTCATAATTGATGGGCATGGAACAGGGTTACGCCCTCCAACCGAAGAGGCGTGGATGGAGATCGCCGACGAAACCTATTCTGTTGAAAAGATTCTGCTCGCCCAGCTTGATCAAGCCCCTTCCAGCGTGGATCACACCGCTAAGATGTGGTTCCCACCTATCGGAGACCAAGATGGTGAAGGTTCATGCACAACGTGGGCAGTAGGATACTACACGAAGACTTTTCAGGAGGCCAAGGAACATGAATGGAATCTAACTAATGCGGAATGGATAGGAGGATACACGGGGCACCCAACTCCAGCGTATCAAGACAGGATAATGAGTCCAGACTTCATCTATCACCTCGTTAATGAAGGAGTAGATGAGGGCTCTTCTTTCATTGACGCAGTAACCCTCGTGTGTGAAGTCGGAGCCAGTTCTTGGGAGAAAATGCCCTATGACCCAGTCGACCACACAAGCTGGCCTGCCGAAGAAGCGTGGAGAGAAGCACCGTTGTATCGCGGCAATAGTACTGGATTTGAATCAATGTCGCTGAACACTGATATTGACATAACAAGCCTGAAAAATTGGATAGCCGCCGATCATCTCGCAATGATAGCAGTTGATGCCACCCAATATGATAACTTTCCCATAGGCTTGGATGAATGGACGCTAGATAACTATGTGAACCCTGCCCTAAACCACGCGAACACTATAGTCGGATATGATGATGACTATACCTATCAAGAAGAAGGAGAATCACGATCGGGTGCCTTCAAAATCGTGAATTCGTGGGGAAGAGGAGGATGGGAAAACATTTTTGATGGATGTTACTGGATTTCCTACGAAACCATGAAGCAGGTGGTTGGACACGCCACGTTTTATCGCGACAGAATCGATTATGACCCGAAATTAATGGCAATATTCAATATCGATCATTCCAACAGAGGAGAATGTGACGTTCTGATTGGCATGGGTAACAATAGTGTCCCTCTCGCATCGAAATCGTTCAGCAACTTGACAAACGGCGGAGAACAGTCCTTCTGTCCCAACAACATAGTATTGGACATAACCGACTTCCAAGATGGTCTACTCACAGTTATCGACCAACCATTCTTCATACAAGTATATGACCAGGCGCCATTTCCGCCACACAGCGGCATGCACTACTGGTACTCAGACGGATTACCCTGGTCGTGGTTTAGACTCAACCAAACCTTTGCGATCCCTGTAACTGGAGCGACACTGAGTTTTTGGACCTACTATGAGATTGAAGAAGAGTGGGACTACGGCTACGTGGAGGTACACGACTTAAACACTGACGAATGGTACACTCTGCCAGGACTTAATACGGTCTCAACACGTCCAGCAAATCAAGACAATCCATCCTGCCCCTCCGAGTTTGAGCCGTTTTCCTACTCCGTCATGAAAAGATGGAATGCCCTCACAGGAGTCTGCGATCCCTTATACGAAGAGCAGATGAATCTCACACAATTTGCGGGCCACACCATTGAATTGTACTTCACGTATTGGACTGATGGCTATGTACTTGAACTTGGATGGTATGTTGACGACGTAGGGATACCAGAGATCGGTTTCTTCGACGATGTTGAAAGCGGCTCAAGTGGTTGGACCCACAACGGATGGCAAATAGCCACCCCCCAATCCCCAAACGGGACAATTTTTCATTTCTTAATTGAGCATTATGACAGCTACATCGCTGAATCCCTGAAGGCCAAGTCGATGTCTTATGATGTCCCATTGAATACTACGGATCTAGAATATGTATGCGCTTTCACGATTGCAGGCGATCTTGATGGCGATTGCGACGTTGATCCAGACGACTTTGAAATATTTGATGGGAGTTACGGGACTGGCATTTCAGATCCGATGTACCTAGCAGAAGCCGACATCGACAGCGATAGGGACGTAGACCTAGACGACTTATACATACTCGCAAGAAACTACGGCGCAAGCCTCTAAACAATTCGCAACAATCTATCAATCCTGAAGGCAACATACATGAGAATGAGATAAAACGCGCGATTAATGGAAGTATCTGGCTTTTTCTTCCAACAATGGAGCTATCACCCGATTGCCCCACAAACTCCCTTTTTTTGCGCGCACACATAATGCACGTTGCAAGGATCCAATTGTCAGAAGGATTACAGGCGATCGATCAATCATGACAAAGCTAATTT
>CAYGAE010000010.1:0-26504 GCA_964347855.1 uncultured Candidatus Bathyarchaeia archaeon | reverse complement strand
GAGAGAAGACACGTAGAATACTCTCCCTGCTGGCTGTTGCCCTCTTGTTTTTCCTAGGTCTCTACGTATGGGCGCTGATTGCCTTCTTCTTTTCCCTATATCGTCACCCCGGACCCTTAGATGATGTTTCTCCGACCACAACCAAAAGAAAGCTTGCGGCCGTGGTGCTTCTGATAGTCTTCATTGTGTGTATCCCACTTCCTCCGGAAGTCGCGGACTTACTTCCCCTCTAGTTCAGATACAAAAAGAAAAAAGAGAGATTAGATCTCTTTGGAAGAAACGGCGGTCAGGGTCTCAAGCGTGTAGTGAGTTGCGAAGCCGACTTGCATGGCGAAGTCCATGGCCTTCTTTGTGCTGGGCGCTTCAAAGACGATTATGCTGTCGTATCGTCCAAACGTGAAGTATATGTCGCGGATGGTGATGCCTTTTGGAGCCTTGAGTTCTTTGAGGTATTTGACTGCCTGTTGCCCTTTTCCTTTTGGTATCAGAAGCGATATGAAAAGCACACGCATGCCTCATACCAGTGATATAGTGTTCGTAACTTAAGGTTTTATGCCCGCGCATTGGAATTGCGCGCGCGCATGTGACACAGCTGGTCCAGAAGAGAAGCCAGATGGATTGATGGACCTCTACGACCTAGCAACAACCGGCAAAAGCTTTGGGAAAAGCTACCTTGATTAGTGGACTCCTACGAGTAGTTAACATGCACGCGCCTAATACATTTATCAGAGAAATCTTCTATAACAACCTTTCATAAAGGTTTAAAGGTTCCAGCATCTTTTTTCATGTGGTTTGAAAATATGGAAATATAAGAGGAAGGAGGTGAGATGATGAAAAGGAAATTAGTACTCTCATTGCTGATCACAATGGTCTTCGCCTCGATGGTCATACCCGCTGCTCTTGCATGGAGGACTCCGGGATACTGGAAGAACCGCGGCGCGCGCGTGTATGATTGGGTAGATGCTCCGCCCAATGACTGGCACGGAATGTATTGGTACCTCGGTGGACCGATTGACGATGCAGATGCCTTTGAAATATTGTGGATGGACAAGAGTATAGGTGATGCAACCGTCATATTGGCGTTCCAGATGATCGCATACAGACTCAATGTAGACGTTCTTGGCGCATATGAATATCCATGCATGGCTGCTATCTTTGCTGATGCGTTGGACGCCTTGGATGCTGCTGGAGGAATTGGCGCCGACCCTGCGCCTCATACTGCCATAAGAGCAGAGTGTATATCCCTTGCATACCAACTGGACTTGATTAACAACGACCTATTCTTGTAATAACAATTTCAAGTGCCAGCCAGTACACTGGATCGGGCATCCGGACCGTTTCCGTAAGTACCGCGATCTCTGCGGTATATCTCTTTTTTCTCGTTTTGGATTCTGCCAATTCACTTACTTATGCGTGCGCATGTAAGCCTAAGATCTGGAACAACGCTCCTATGTGTTGAGCTTGTCCGTGGGGAATGCTGCGTGCAAAAAAAGAAGGGATAGTTTTGGGATAGTTGCGCCTATCATCAAGCGTCTTTTGCGTAGTTGAACCAGTCGGCGATTATTTGCCGTATGGGTTGCCGGTGAGGGCCATTCGTCCAGAATTCTTCGTTGGCCCATTCGAGCGTGAAGTCCGGTTCTATATTGGCCTGTATCCAAGCTTCATAGCCTTCCATTGAGGCATCTGATTCCTTGACATCCAGTTGATCTGCAGCGTACGCCCCTTGCCCTTCAACATAGACTCTCACGTTGTGCTTCCAGTATCCGGGCGTATATGGCACGTGTGCGAAGACCGATGGAACAATCGAAATCATCAGAGCAACTATAGCCAAACCCAACGCTATTCTTTTCAATTTCCTCTCCTCTTTGTTATATATTCCGCATCAGATATCAAATTTATCATTATTAATCTTTGTGAAACGTTCTTATAGAAGAATTTACTGTAAGCTCATTATACTACCGGATACGCTTCGAGGGAATCATTTGAAACATGTGCCCGATCATGTTTGCGAAGGACGCGTGTGCTTGGGCCTAGAGATTTAGGAAAGATGTTCAAGCAATTAATTTATCTGAACAATACGAGGTGTATATTAGGGGGTTGTTTGAATGCCTGAACAGACGTTCAGACGAAGAGCTCGGCATGAGATAGTTATGAGAATTCTTAAAAGTGCTATAAATGGGGCGAAGAAGACACACATCATGATGGAGGCTAGGTTAGGTTTCACTCAGCTCGAGAGATATCTAAACCATTTGTCAGACGCGGGGTTCGTAACTGAGAAAGACGGTATTTGGAGGACAACCGAAAAAGGACTGCACGTGATAGAAGCTTGCGATATATGTCTTCGTCTGATGAAGGAACTTACATAGATCGAGAGAGACCAAGCCCACGGAAAAAAGGACTCGAACTTGATTGCACGCGTGGGGTAATGTTCTGCCAATCAGCTTGACTATGCTTTTTGGTCCTGGTTTAGGGTTGGTATAGGCAGTGGCAGACTAAAAAGGTAAAAGCCCACTTCTAGGTTACGAAGCGTTCAACACTGTTGGACTGGTTTAAGCCTGGTCGTCGCTTTTCTCTGTGCGAACCAGTCCAATTTTCAGTGGTTCGCCTTCGATCTTGTAATCTGCTTCATACGCCTCTGCGGGCATTGCTTCTCTCGGTGGTTCAATCTTCTTTAGAGAGATTGACAAGGTTTCTGAGGCGATGTAGTCGCCATGAGTGGTGAAGACCTCTGTGAGTTTTGGTTCAGCCTCGTAATGAGTTATTATCTGATCAGCAATGTCAAACCCTGCCTCTTTGCGTTGGTTCTGTATCCGGCGCACGATATCACGAGCCAAACCTTCTTTTCTAAGTTCCTCGGTTACAATCATATTCACTCCAACGAGAATACCTGGCTCCTCGACTAAGGTATAACCTTCTTTCGGCTTGATGAGGACCTCGACTTCTTCCGGCTGCAAAGTTATGATGTTACTGCCAACTCGGACCTCAACGCCTTGGTCTTTCTGCAGTTTTCTAAGAAGAACACTAGCATCCATGCTGGCCACGGACTCACGTAGCTTCGGAAACAGCTTTCCGTGCTTTTTGCCGAGCAGGTCTGCACGCAGTCGTATTTCATGGTTTACAAGTTCTTCCTTTTGTGGAGTCAAGACCAACTCTTTGACGTTGAGTTCATCCTTGATCAGATCTTTGAAACTCTGTAATCTCTCTAGCATCGTCTTCTCCGCTACAATTGTTGTCATGCTTAGAGGTTGTCGTAACTTTATTCCAGCCTTGTTGCGTGCTGAGCGTCCGAGGCTGCAGACTTTGATGGCAAGGTCCATAGCTGCCATCAGTTCCCGGTCAATCAGAGAAGTATCTGCCACTGGCCAGTCGTTGTGATGCACGCTCCCTGGGCCTGCGGGTTTTGCAGGACGTACTAGGTTCTGATAGATTTCTTCAGCGAGGAAGGGAAGGAAGGGCGCCAGAAGTTTTACGACGGTCGTGAGGCATGAGTAGAGGGTCGCGTATCCTGCCTTTTTGTCTCGGTCTGCTTCGCTCTTCCAGAATCGTCGCCGGGAACGACGGACGTACCATCTGGACAGTTCGTCCACGAACTGTTCTAGGTTAGTAGCGGCGCCGTACACATCGTATTCTTCCATGTGATTGGTGACCTCTTGAACGAGAGTTTGGAGCTTTGAGAGGACCCAGCGATCTAAGAGTGAGTATTTGGCTGTGGATTCTTCCGGAGTCCACTTGTCGAGGTTGGCGTACGTCACGAAGAAACTGTAGACATTCCACAACGGGATCAAAAACCGTCGCTTGACTTTCTCAGCAAGTGAGTAGCTAAAGAGTATGTTGCTTTCGGGTTTACTTGTAGAGTACATCCACCGCATAACGTCCGCGCCGATTGTATCAGCCGCGTCATCAAACCAGATCACGTTGCCAGAGGACTTGTGCATCCCCTGTCCCTTCTCGTCTAGGACAAGGCCGTACCCGAAGCATGTACGGAAGGATGGGCGACGCTCTAGGATGGTGCTCATGGCGAGCATTGAGTAGAACCAACAACGGAATTGGCCGGGTAAAGATTCACAGATCAGTTCGGCGGGGAACCATTTCTTCCAGTATTCTTTGTTGTGACGATAATCAAGCGTTGAGTAGGAGACGATGCCAGCGTCTAGCCAAGGGTTACCCACGTCGGGAATACGGGAGATGACGGCTCCACATTTCGAACATTTGATTTTAACGGCGTCTATCCACGGTCGGTGTGGCGTGTGTCCTTCAAAATCCTTCCACCCTTCAACAGCCTGCAACTTCAGCTCTTCTTTGCTACCCATGACAGTGAAGTTTCCGCACCGATGGCATTCCCAGATCGGCAGTGCCAAGCCCCAATACCTCTTCTTTGAGATCATCCAATCCTCCATATTCCGCAACCAGTCTAACTCTTGTTGTACACCATAATCTGGAATCCATCGAACCTGTTTGGT
Organism: uncultured Candidatus Bathyarchaeia archaeon; assembly: GCA_964347855.1. Taxonomy (GTDB): domain Archaea; phylum Thermoproteota; class Bathyarchaeia; order Bathyarchaeales; family Bathyarchaeaceae; genus CAYGAE01. Next base: position 22,044 of record CAYGAE010000010.1, on the reverse strand, counting down.
AACTTCCATGATCTGATAGCGGAGGTTCTTCTCCTTCTCCTCTTCACTGACCTGTTCAAGGGGCTTGTCAAGCTTCTTTCCCATAGATATGAACCATTCATCGACGAGGCGGAAAACCAGCTCGCTGTCGCACCGCCAACAGACGGGATAGCGGTGGGTGTAGTCCTCCACCTTGAAGAGCAAACCTTTCGCTTTCAGGTTCTCAATTATCGGCTGCGCCGTGTCATAGACATGCGTGCCTGTTAGCCAATCGAATCCTTCAATCAAGACCCCGTACTCGTTCAGTGGGGCTACAGCTGGCAAGTCAAATTGCCTGCTGAGCTCCAAGTCTTCTTTGCCGCAGCCTGGAGCGATGTGAACTATTCCAGTGCCCTCGACTTCGCTTACTTCCTCCCAAGGTATAATGCGGTGGGCGTCAACGGCCCTCAGCTCCTTCTCGGCGGGAAGCTCGTCGAAGGGGCCGTCATAGATCCAGTCAAGCATATCCATCCCCATCAACTCTTCAACCACCTCATAGTCTGCTTTCGTAAAGACATGGCCTAAAGCCGACTTCGCAAGATACAAAATCTCATCGTTGTGACGAACTTTGACGTAGACCATATCGGGATGCACTGCAGCTGCAACATTGGAGGAGAGGGTCCACGGAGTCGTCGTCCAGACCAGAAGGGCTTCCTTTGATCGTCCGCGAAGAGGAAACCTAAGAGTGAGCCCCGGATGAGAGAGTTCACGGTAACCCTCAGTAACTATCTCATGTTGGGAGAGGGCCGTGGAGCAGCGGGGACACCAAGGCATCACATCTCTGCCCTTGTGTATCCATCCGCGCTCGTGACATTTCTTGAGCACAGCCCAGATTGTATAGTTATTCTCGTCGGAGAAAGTGAAGTATGAGCCACCCAGCGAAGGTGTGCCCAGTCTGCCTATTATGCTCTCGACCGTGCCGGACACCGGACCTAACGATCCTTGAACGGTCATCACCTCTTCTGGGTTCTTTTCAAGGCGATCCGCCAGTTCCCGTAGGAGCGAAGGATCGTCCCAGTCCATCCAGTACCCCAAGCGAATAGATTGCTCGACTTGTATCGCAGCGTAGCGTAAAGCTCTCCGTTTGCACTTCGTGACGAACTCGGCGATACCGTAGGCTTCAATATCACGTTTTGACTTGAAGCCGAGCTCCCGCTCAACCTCAACCTCAATCCAGAGCCCTTGGCAGTCGAAGCCGTTCTGATATCGGAGATCAAAGCCCTTCATGGCCCGATATCGTTGGAACTGATCCTTGTAGGTGCGTCCCCAAGCATGATGGATCCCCATTGGATTGTTCGCGGTGATGGGTCCATCCATGAATGACCAGCGTCTCTTGCCCTTGTTCAGGGACACCCTCTTTTCAAAGGCTTTTGTGTCTTTCCAGAACTTCAGGATTCGATTCTCTAGCTTTGGAAGATCCACTGTAGATTCTACTTCTTTGAACACTCTTTCTCACCCTTTCTACTTGTACGAGTTTTCGATTTTGGAGAAGTGTTACATTCTTTTACGGTTTCTGAGAGGGTATGGTCTAGCGTGTCCAAACATTCAGAATCGGCTTTGAATTTGGCGGCCACCTCTCATCTCAACACCCGCCTACATCGAAATGCCCCTGGTCAAATATAACTTTTTTGAAGGCTAGGTAAGGAACCAGCAAAGCCTAAATCAGCCATTTCTGCGTGTGCGCGCCTAGTCTAGGCCTAGTCGTCCATAGGCGGCAAACAGGAGCAGAATAGGCTGGTAATCTATTACCCTAACTGTCTGATTCTGAAATGGATACCAAGTTGGATTCTGTTGGAATGAAAAACTACAATGGATTTGGAGATGCCCGCCTCTAATCCCTATTCGTTTATTCCTTTGCTAGCAATATTAATCCGCAAAAGATGTTTACTGCGCCGAGAAAGACCAGTGCACCGATGAAGAGGGGGGCGGAAAATGAAAACTGCGCAGAGGTCAGAATGCTGTATACAGAGAAGAAGGAAAGCGAGGCGCCTAGGACTAACATCAGGCCAGATAAACGTCTGCCTATCTTTGTAGATATCCTAAAAAGGTCTCTAGCCTCGGCTCCCGTGGTGTCTTCAAGAAGCTTCGCTCTTTCGCGCTTACGAGAAGGTGCGGCTACCATTAATGCCTTTCTTTCTCTCTTCTTTGGCATTTGGCTCACAGGAATTTTTGACGGGCATCGTTAAAATATCTTGCCCATACTTGCAGTGATATTCAGAACACCTGCTAAAAGAGAGACTGCACAGATTAATATCAGACCGTAGAAGAACATAGGGGACAAGACAAGTGACACGAATCCCGCTTCGACAAGACAAATTAGCATCGCTACGAAAATCCCTATTCCCAGGTTAATCCCACCCACGGCGACCCGCAGACGATAACGCCCTATCATTCTAAGATGGTATATCATCAGGACTAATCCAATTAACCCAAGACTCCCCGTGAGCGCGCTTTCGGCGTTAACATCTTTCAAGAACATAGGAACTGCAAGAAGTAAGAGAGACATGAAAATTCCTGCAATGGGAGTAAGGGGGTACAAAGGTGCCTTAAAGGGTCTCTTCTGGTCTGGTATCTTCTTTCTAAGCTTCATAAGGGAGAGATTGACTAGGGCAAACACCAGAAGAGAGCCGAAGCTCGCTGCATATCCGAGGAACGCAACTCGGCCAGTCGCACTAAAAATCATAACGAAAATCGAGCCAGCGATAATTGCGACGTAATGGGTTTTAAAACGCGGATGAACAGACTGCAAAACTTCGGGCAAGTATCCATCTCTGCTCATGCCGCGAGCGATACTTGACTGCACATCAATAGATGTGCTTAAGGCAGATAGGCATGCAATCATCCCTGCAACCGCAAATAGAACGCCTCCAGCTTGACCCATAATCACTTCGGCTGCTGAGTTAAGGAACGGTACCGATGGGCGGGCTCCTTCAAGTGGGACAGCTCCAGCGGCTATGTAAGCGAGGCTAACATAAACGGGAATTATGATCAACGCCGACAAAAGTATACCTCTAGGAATGTTTTTCTCCGGATTTTTTATTAAGGCAGCCCTTGCCACAAGGGCTCTCATCCCGAAAAACATGGGGAACGTGTATGCAGTAGCTGCAAAGACGCTTGGCAAACCTTCATGCGTGAGTTGTGGAAGCACTTCTGGTGGGGCCAGGCCACGCCACCATCCACCAGCGACAAAAATGGCGAATATGGCCAAGAAAGCAACAACCATCATAGTTCCAGCCTTTCTTGTACGTCTGATGTCTAACACTGCCAAGATGATGACCGCTATCATGGCAACTAATGGCAGTTGCGTTGAAATAATGTCATGAACCGAAGGAACAACTCTGAGAAAAAGATACGAAAATTGTTGAGCAAAGGCTAATGCTGCCAACGCAGCACCGAAAACGCTCGCAAACCATCTTAGGCAACCGGATATGAAAGCTACAATACCTCCATAAGCAACCTTTGTGTACGTATATTCGCCGCCCACTTCAGGGATGGTTGCGGAGAGTTCGCAGTAACTGAGTATTATTAGCAAGTTTATCATCCCGCCAAGCAAGAGTGCCAACGTTAGGCCTGACCCTGCCAAGTCGAAATAAGCATAGTCTGTCAGTGCAAAAATCTCAAATCCTATGGCACCGCTTAACGCTGACATTGTTGCCCCGAAGAGCCCAAGTTCTCTTTTCGATTTCAACTAAGTGTTGGCCTCCTTCAGTCAATGGTGACCTAGTCCTTCAAGAGCAAGGAAAACTCCACTTATGATCGAGAAGAAGCTGAACACGGCAAGAACCAGAAGACCGAGAGGGCGAAGCTCCGTAGGGAGATTTACTATGGACTGAACACTCAGAAGGTTGAAATAGATGATACACACGAACACGGCTGCTAACACGCCTATCGCACTCTGTGCTACGCCGACGATTGCTGCAAGGATTCTCCTAGGTTCCATCATAGATCATCCGCCTCTAAGTATGACTCCTGATACTAGGTCAAGTATGCCAATCATCAACAAAACTCCCAAAGAGAGCATTCTATATCCATCACTCTCCAACACACCGACTTCAACGATATCGAAAAAGACCAAGGCAAAAAAGCCCACCATTATGATCCCCGAAAAAATCAGGAAGCCCCCTAAGGCAACGGCCACCTTACTCAGTGCATGCGAACTCATGATCAACGCTCCAACGAACGTCCACAGTGAATCAATCCAAAATTTATTTAAGTATTCGCATCGGTCATCAACGAATTAACATGGGTTTCTATTGCCGTTTCACGACGTGTAGCTGACTTTCACTTTAGCTCATCACTGGTTTCTAAACTGGAGTTTTTCTACCAGAGAAGTCACGCTTGAGTTTACCGAATTCATCTCTAATCTTTAGTAGTTGCTCATAGTTCAGCACGGGTCCATCCTTACATACCATAAACTCGCCTATCACGCAACTACCGCACAAACCAATGCCGCACCGCATGATCCTTTCCAGACTCGCTTGAAGAGGAGTATTGTATCGTCCTGCGAGAAGGAACATTTTGTACATCAACCGCTCTCTGCCACATGTATATATCATGTCGAATCTTTCTTTCGCCAATATCTTTTCAGCTGGCTTCGTGACAACTCCCTTCAATCCATAGCTTCCATCCTCAGTTGTAGCAACGATTCCTCTGTGAAACTTTGAAACCACCTGTTTGATCCGATCTAGAAACAAAAGCTCATCCTTCGTCTTGGCTCCAACCAGAAAAGTAACGTTGGCAGCAACACCTTCAAGATTTTCAGCCAAAGGCACGAGGGGAGCCAATCCAGTTCCTCCACCAACGATCATCACATTTCCGTCCACAAGTTTGAAGCCATTGCCAAACGGTCCGCGTACTCCAAGAACGTCACCAAGTTTTCTTTGATGCAAAGCAGCTGTCGCTTCACCGACCTGAGCTACGGTTATTGAGGCCAACCCGTTTCGATCTATAGTTGTTAGGCTCATAGGAATCTCGTCTACACCGGGAATCCAAACCATAACAAACTGCCCCGGCTTAGCCTTTAAACAAATCCTGTCGTTGAAGGAAAAAGTTCTAACTGTTGGGCTCTCTCTTACGATCTCATGAATTCTAACGACTCTTAAACGATTAATATCGGTGAGATAGTCCAACAATTTCCTTCACGCTCCTCAAACCCTTCTCTTCCATATAAGCACTAATCCCCCTCGTAATTGATTTGAAAACCCCTAGCCCCTTGAAAGCAACTGCTGTCCCTATCTGAACTGCGGAAGCCCCAGCCAACATGAACTCTACAGCGTCTCGCCAAGTGACTATCCCACCGCACCCAATGACAGGAACATCAACTTCTCGGGAAATCTCGTAAACACACCTCACCGCGACGGGCTTTATCGCAGGTCCAGACAATCCGCCGAGTCTATTCGATAAGACTGGCCGAGTTGTCTCGATGTCAATCGTCATCGCCTTAATCGTGTTGATAGCGGTGATGGCATCTACGCCAGTCTCCGATGCCGCCTTTGCCCCCCTGGTGATCTCAGTCACGTTTGGGGTTAATTTCACGAAGACCAGCCTATCAACCCGATCTTTCACTTCTTCTACAACCTTCGCCACCAATTGAGCATCCTGACCAATTTCCGTCCCTGTCTTTTCGACATGAGGGCAAGATACGTTCAGCTCCAAGGCATCGGCCCCCGCCTGAACCGCAATCTCAGCTACGTTAGCGAAATCCTCGGATGAGAAACCATAGATGCTTACAATTACTGGGACGCCGGTCTCCTTTACCGCTCTTATCTCTTTACCAAAATCGCTAACTCCAGGATTTGGAAGCCCAACAGCGTTCAGCAGACCACATTCAACTTGAACCACCGTAGGACCAGAATAACCTTCACGCGGTATTAACCCAACCGATTTCGTGACTACGGCGCCAGCGCCAGCTTCTGCCACTCTTTTCAAAGACGATCCGGACATTCCAAGAATTCCAGCCGCCAGCATTGTAGGATTCTTCAGTCTCAATCCTGCAACATCCGTAACAAGCAGATTACCCATGAAAAAGCCTCCCTTTGCAGTAAAGGGTTATTCAATACCTAGGCTTAATCTTAACTGTCCTGTGTACATAGTGTATTGGGACGACCTTTGCGTCCGAGAACATTGTGCCTGACAAGCTCTGCGCGCACATCTTTCCTGGGTAGAAAAACGGCTACACATTTATGCGCACAAGAACAGGTATTGACTAGTTCCTATCTACTAGTCAAGATAAAGATTAGGAAGACTGTGAGATTGTTCGATAATGGAGAGAAATCACTGTGAAAGCGGCAATCGTAGTGTGTATTATGGGTATTTTGGGCTTTGAAGAAGGCAACGAACTCATCGATAAGGTTTTCTTCCCGAAAGATGTAAGAGAAACAGCAGAAAGGCTGAGAAGAATCGAAGCAGGAGAGATTATTGAAGAGATAGCCGCTCTCATCAAGAAACTTCGGAAAAGAGGCTACACCACTTTTGTGTTTGAGAACGCGGAAATAGCTCGTAAAGCCAGCGAAGAACTTGATATCGAAGTGGTTGTGGAGAAGCCTTTGGAAGCCGCTGAATTACTGCGTAGAAATCTCGACAAACTCGCCATAGAAGTAGGTTTCGTGAAGAGACCGGACCAAGTTCGCGAATGGACTCATAACGTTTCGATGGAACTCACCAAAGTGCGAGTTAGAGACGCGATTGAGAAACGTGACCTATTAGTTATTCAAGCTATCCAAACGATAGACGACTTAGATAAAACCCTAAATCTTTTCATGAGCAGAATACGGGAGTGGTATGGGCTTCACTTCCCCGAACTAGATAGGCTCATGGACAAGCATGAAACTTACACGCGCCTCATTGTCAATCTGGGAAAACGAGGGCAGTTCACTGTAGATAACTTGGAGAAAGAAGGACTAACTAAAGCGAAGGCTGAGAGCGTTGCTGAGGCTGCAAGAGCATCCATGGGAGCCGACGTAGAAGACACAGACTCAAATCAGATACGAGCAATGGGCAAGATTATACTGACGCTTAACGATCTGCGAAACTTGCTAGAAACGTACGTGGACTCAACAATGGAGGAGGTCGCACCAAACATCCGAGTTTTAACTGGTCCTCTCTTAGGAGCACGCCTCATAGCCCTTGCAGGTGGTCTAAAAAATCTGGCTAAAATGCCAGCGAGCACCATTCAGGTGCTAGGCGCTGAAAAAGCGTTGTTTAGAGCACTTAGAACCGGAGCACGCCCACCAAAACATGGAATAGTCTTTCAGCACACACTTATCCATGAGGCCAAACGTTGGCAAAGGGGAAAAGTAGCCCGAGCACTAGCTGGGAAGCTAGCGATAGCTGCACGAACAGACGCTTTTAGCCACAGATACAGAGGCGACGAGTTGAAAGCCGACCTTAACAAGAGAATCGAGGAAATTCAGGAAAAATATGGAGAATCCCCCTCAAAGACCCCGCCAGCCACCAAGTCGCGCAGGAGAACAAGAAGTGGTCGTTAAAGTTAAACCACACCCAAAGTTTCGAGAGATCTATTGGGCCACTTTGGAAGGCAAATCAAAAAGATTAGCTACAAGAAATCTTATTCCCGGGAAGAAAGTGTATGGCGAGCGACTGATCAAGCATGAAAAAAAAGAATATAGAGTGTGGGACCCTTCTCGAAGCAAGTTAGCTGCGGCCATCTTGAAAGGACTGCAAACAGTGCCCATACAACCAGGTCGTAAAGTTCTCTATTTAGGAGCAGCCTCTGGGACAACAGTGAGCCACGTTTCTGACATTGTTGGAGAAAGGGGACACGTATATTGTGTGGAATTCGCACATAGAGCAATCCGGGAATTGGTCGACAAGGTTTGCACGTTTCGCCGTAATATATCGCCAATATTGGCGGACGCACGGCTCCCAGAACGATATTCGTCGCTTGTTGAGAAGGTGGATAATGTCTACTGCGATATAGCTCAGCCAGAGCAAGCCAAGGTCTTGGCGGATAACTCCGACCTGTTTCTCGAAGCCGATGGTTGGGTCATGCTTGCAGTGAAGGCTCGAAGTATAGATGTTACAAAAGAACCTGCTAAGGTCTACGAGCATGAAATTGAGACTTTGAGAGATCGAAATTTTCGTATCAGTGAAGTCGTGCCTTTAGAACCATTCGATAAGGCCCACGTTATGGTCGTGGCTCAACATATAAGCTTCAAATAATTTGAACTATATCTTCTTATCATAGTTGTTTTTCCCTGCAAGGCTCTCCAAAATCATGTTAGGCTAAATTTATATGAGACTCTCCGAATGGTTTTATTTCGGAGGGAAGATGATGAAGCGTGGGGAAATGCTAGACGCCACTGAGTCCATCTTGAAGAAGGCTGGCTTTCAGGTTTCCGAAAGGTGCGTTGCAAGGACGAGTTGCTTCGATTTTGTAACCCGTAAGAAGGAACAGCTTGTCTTCATAAAGGCGTACGGCAACATTGGAAACGTTTCTCGTACAGACGCTGCGGAACTTCATTCAATCTCTACATATTTTTCCGCTATACCGCTATTCATCGGTGATAAAAACCGCCGCAAACCATTGGAGGACGATACCGTCTACTCAAGATATGATACCTATGCAATGAACCCTAAAACGCTTGAGGACGTTCTGCTTCGCCGAACTTTTCCCCTAGTTGAGGCTGGCCCCGGAGGTTACTACGTTGCAGTCGACGGAAACAAGATTAGAAAAAAGAGGCAAAAACTGGGACTATCTGTTGGAAAGCTAGCGGAAATGATGGGCATCTCCCGAAGAACCCTCTACGGTTACGAAAAAGGGATGACTAAAGCTTCAGTCTCTGCAGCCTATAAACTTGAGTGGATTTTGGGAGTCCCAGTTGTACAGTCCATTGACATCTTTGAATCCTACTTAGAAACCAGAGGTTTCTTTGCCACAGCCAGACGCATGATCAGCGAACATCCTTTTCTACAAAAAGTTTTGAAGAAGTTTGCCGAGATGAATTTCCGTTGTGCATGTATTGGAAGGGCACCCTTCGATTTTATAGCTCAATGTCCGAAGACCCAGCTAAACATAATCGGAGGAGTATCGGACGGGAAAGAACACAGCATTGATCAAAGGACCGAAGAGATTATAAGCATTTGCAAGGTTGTGAACGCTCAGCCCGTCTTCATAACTGATGGTGAAGAAGCTCCCGGAAATAACATCCCATCGATTTGTCACAAGGATTTCTCAAAGATCCGGTGTGCAGAAGACTTAGTCTCGCAACTCTAAGTTAGCTTTGTCTGTGTTGTCTCACTTTTCGTTCGTTTCGCTGGCTTCCAAGATTTGCGCACAAAATCGGGGTAGTTACCAAACTTTCTGATTAGAGCTTCTAGGAAATCGAGTGTCTTCGAGTCTGTAGCGTAGCCGCATCCGAAGTCTCCGTATGTTTCTTTCAGCTTACATATTGCTTTGTCGCGCTCCACTTTAGCTATGATGGAGGCTGCAGAGACTATTGGATACTTCATGTCCGCCTTATGTTCCGATGCTATTTGAACCTCGAAGGGCAGACTTTCCTTTATGTGAGTTCCAAACCGATCAGCCAACACGTCTGACGCGTCGACATAGGCTACTTCGGGTTTGAGAACCGCTATCACTCTAGCCATAGTCTGAGCCTCGAGCCGATTGAGCTTGTGAAGCTTCTTACCAGTCTCTACAACTCTGTCGATCTCAGTTGGAGAAAGCCTTTCGACGTGATATTTGAGCACAATTTTCTTGATTTCTTCAGCAAGTTGTCTCCGCCTCCCAGGCGAGAGCTGCTTCGAATCTTTGACGCCTAACTCCGTGAGCGTGTGTAGATCATTTCCGTGCAGCAGAACTCCTGCGATGACGAGGGGTCCGATTATCGACCCACGCCCCGCGTCGTCAACTCCTGCTATGAGCATATACCGAACCCTTCACCAATGCATATGTAACGTTGCGTTGTGTTAACTGTTTTGATCAATGACTAGTTGCTTCTAGAAAGGAGATAACTTTTCCAACAATGGCTTTGTGGAGTCTTTCTCTGTTTTCGAAAGTGACTTCTAAGGTTTCGGCGTCGTCTCTTGCTTTGATGGTATCAATAAAAGGATTTCTCAACCTGAAATGGATCGTTCCTAGCAGCGGTTTTCTGCTCTCTACCGCTTGGACAACTGCGTCTTTAAAGGTGTGCGAAAAGAGCTCCATAGGTCCAATCTCGTCTATTGCTATTACATCGTCATTTGTCATGGCGTTCAGAATGGAACTTGCGCCAACTGCGTTCAAATCGCTTATGTTGACTCGGTACTTGCTGACTTTGGGACCTGTAGGCTGGTTTACATGGGCCAACCACCCTCGCTTTCCTGTGCATAAGTCCGCGATTTCGAAGCCGACGCGAACTCCTCCTTCACGGACCTCACGGCTGATCATGCCTCCGATTCTATAACCTCTATTTTTGAGGTCGTTTATCGCCCGAAGCAGAACGCTTGTCTTGCCGACGTTTGGTTGCCCCGTCACTAGTATGAGCCGTTTCAAGCCTGCCACCGAGGTTTCTCGTTTCAAGAACTATTTTAACAAAGATATTAACGAGATTGGTGGTTGATAAACCTTTGAGGATGCAGAATTGAGTTTCAGTTTTCCAACGGAAATGGTACGGGAGGGAAAGGTCAGTGTTGTTGTGCCCAAGCTTGAAGCTTTTGTGAAAGAGGTTTGGGAATACGCTCCGGCCAAGGCTCCTGTGTTCTACAACCCTGTCATGGAGTTCAACAGAGACGTGGCGGTTCTGGCGTTGCGGGCGTATCAAAGAACGTTAGGAAGAAAGATCTCTGCTTGCGAACCTCTAACAGGTTGCGGTGTTCGAGGCATCAGGTATGCAGCGGAGGTCGATGATGTTCGAAAGGTTATTTTGAACGATATAAAGTCTGAGGCAGCTCAGCTTGCCAAGTTCAATGTTAAACGGAATGAGCTGACTAGGCGTGTCTGCGTTGCAAATGAAGATGCGAATCTTCTCTTGAGTCGTTACGCGGCGCCTCGGAAACGTTTTGACTTTATCGACGTCGACCCTTTTGGGCCTCCTGTGACGTATCTTGACTCTGCCGTAAGGGCTCTGCGTGACGGTGGCTTGCTGGCGGTGACTGCGACAGATATGGCGCCTCTCTGCGGAGTACATCCTAAGGCTTGCATTAGGAAGTATGGTGGGAAACCGTTGCGAACAGAGTATTGTCACGAGCTTGCTGTCCGTCTCGTAGCTGGTTGTTTGTTAATGACTGCCGCAAAGCATGCGATGGGAGTTGAAGTGGTTTTTGGCCACAGTACGGATCACTATGTCAGAGTCTACGCTGTTGCCCATTATGGTGCGAAAGAAGCTGACAAGAGCGTTCAGACGATGGGATACGCCCTTCATTGTTTTAATTGTTTACACAGGGAAAGGAGTGAAGGACTGTTCTCTTCTTTCAAACATGAGTGCAGAGAGTGTGGTTCCAAGTTGGCTGTAGCTGGGCCTCTATTTGTCGGGAAGATTTTTGATGAAAGTTTCTGCGCTTTGATGAGGAAGGAAGCTATTGGAAAAAAACTAAGCCAAGAGAAGAGGATAGTGAGATTGTTCTCCTTAGCCAGGGAGGAGGCTGGGTCGCCAGTTTCGTACTATGTGATTGACAAAGTGTGCGACAGGTTGAACTTACCAATTCCACCGCTCATTGAGGTGATGAAGGAGCTTAGAGCTGCTGGGTTTCGAGTGTCGCCGACTCATTTCAACAGTAGAGGCGTTAGAACGGATGCTTCCGCGGGGGTAGTAAAAGAGATTGTTGCCAAACTTGCTAGGGGGTGATTTAGGTTTCAACTGAGTTAAGTGACTATTGGCTTCCTCAGTTTAGAGACTACAGAGAGATTCTTGCATGTGTTTTGTCTTGTGTGAATGTGTGCGCGCGCCTGACCCAGGTCTTAGATGAGATTCAAATGGGCTCCAAACACATGTGAATGGATGATTATTTTCTCGTGTTTTCAAGCTGCACTTGTTCAGAAGTTGATCCTGTCTTGCGCACATTCTTTGTATCTCTAGTAAAGTTTCTGGCTTCATAAACCATAATTATCTTACTATGCCACTGAGAAACTTGGTGGAAACATCTTGAGCGTTTCAGAAAGACTTGAACAACTTCAACAGAAGAAGGTAGACCTGAAAAGCGAGTTAAAATCATTGGAAGAAAAGGAGAAGACTTTGGGAGAAAGCATAAAGATACTTGAAGAAGAAGTGGCACTTCACGAGATAGAGGAAAAGGTTAACGCAAAACGTGCGATTGTGGAACGGCTACAATCCAAGAGAAGAGCCTTGAAAAAGAAAATGCAACCAAAAAAGAAGAGCTTTGAGAGAAATGTTCAGGAAGAGGGATTTGAAGAACCAACAGAGAAACCAGAACCTGCTCAAGAGTGGACGGAGATCCAAGAGCCTGAGAGCCTTCCCCAAGAAGCCGAGGAACTTGCTGAACAGCTCGGAGAAGAATTAGAAGAACAAATTAAGAAAAAGAAACGTAAATGGTTCTAAGCGCCGAGATGTGCGCATGACAGATTCATATTCTGTCTTCATTGAACTTATATGAAGCACAATCAGAACAAGAGTCCGACATAACTGATGCCACAGTGAGAATGTTGGAAAAGATTGAGCGGGCAATCTCCACGCAACTCGCAGGGCAGAACAAACAAGTTAAATCGACTTCGAAGGGGTGTCCTCATCATTTTGGATACCTGGCTAGCTTGCCTAAGAATAAGCCTGTGCCCGATGTATGTCTAACGTGCCTGAAGATGTTAGAATGCCGAAACTCCTCGAGTCAAGCTTAACCGTTATGGGTTGAGATGCGCGCCCGTCGTTGACGAGCATCTTTCTTACATTGCTTGCTTCACAAGTTCAGAGATGTCTCGCACAAGAATCTTATCTTCTACGTCTAGGACCTTCACTGCATCTTCCAAAGTTGTTACACAGAAGGGGCAGGCTGTGGCTATAACCTCAACGTCAAGTTCGAGAGCTTCTTTAACCCTATCCACGCAGGGTCGATTCTCAGGGGTTGCCTCCTCTGTCCAAACTCTTCCAGCTCCGCCGCCGCAGCAGAAGCTGTTTTCCCTTGTTCTCCTCATCTCAATGAGTTCTAGACCGGGTATCGATTTCAGTATGTTTCTGGGCTCATCATAGATGTTGCTTCGTTTGCCCAGGAAGCAGGGATCATGATAGGCGACTTTCTTCTCAATCGCCTTTGCCAATTTGAGCCTTCCATCCTTGATTGCTTCGGCGAGGATTTGGGTATAGTGTTGGACGTCAGTTTTGAGGTCCGTGTAGGGCTTGTCGTTTCTAAAAGCGTGGTAGCAGTGGGGCGATATCGTCACGAGCCTACGAAAATCGTATTGTTCAAATAGAGACATGTTATGCTCAGCAAGGATCTCAAAGAGACCCTTCTCGCCAAGTCGTAGTATGTGATCCCCGCAGCACCACTCCTCCTTTCCCAGGGTTGCAATGTCAATGTTGATCTTTCCGAAGATTTGAGTCAAAGATTTGGCGATTTCTTGGTTCCTTTCGTCGTAGGATGGTAGGCAGCCTACAAAGAATAGGACATTCGCCTTTCCGACTGTGGAGAGCTCGTTGATTTCTAGTCCTTCACTCCATTCTGTTCTTCTTCTTGGGGGCATGAGCACTGGATTGTGATACTTGAATGTGCTGTCGAATACGTCTTTCACAGTCTTTGGCATGGGAGCGCCTTCTTCAACTATGAGGCTTCGCTCGTCATCCAACGCCAGTGCGCAGTCGATATCTTTGGGACAACTCATCGTGCAGGAGTCGCACGAAGTGCACAACCATATGGTCTCTGTAGCATCTTTTAATCGGTCGTTCAGCCCCTCATCACGCGTATCCACGAGGAACCTATAGTTATGAGTCAAGCTTGCGGGTCCAAGGAATCTCTTATCTATCTCAGCTGGACAAGACGAGTAGCACAGAGAGCATTTTGTGCAGATGGATTTGTCCCAATATCTCTTGAAATCACTTGGCACCTGGATGAACTCGGTGGGCGTCTTCAGTTCTTTTTCAGCCTTTATCAAGAGCGGCTTGATTTTCACGAATTTCTCGAAGAAAGGATCGAAATCGACGACCAAATCCTTTATCACCGATAGGTTGGAGAGCGGCTCAATGTCCAAGGTACCGACTCCGAGTTGAAGCACTTGAGTGTAGCATGCCAACATAGGTTTTCCATTAACCATAACTCCGCAACTTCCGCATTGCCCCATTCTGCATTGGTGCCTAAATGTAAGCGTCCCATCAAGATTATCTTTGATGTACAGCAGAGCATCAAGTATGGTCATTCCGGTGCGGGTGGGAATTTTATATGTGGATAGATAGTGCTCGTTGTGTTCAGGATCAAAACGGTGTATCTTGAATTCGACGATTTTCTCTTGCTCAGAGCTCATCATGAACCCCTCTAATAAGCCCTCTTAGTTGGAGACCATTTGGTCATCGTCACTGGAATGTACTCGAGCCTTGGCCCCTCTTTCGTGTAGTATGCCAAAGTATGTTTTAGCCAGTTCTCATCATCCCGCTGCTTATAGTCAAGTCTAGAATGGGCTCCTCTTGACTCTGTTCTCGCAAGGGCCCCGCTTATCGTCACCTCGGCTAGGTCTAGGGTGAAGTCGAGCTGCAAGACTTCCACGAGCTCCGTATTGAAGGACTTACCCTTGTCTTCGATCCGTATGTTCATGAATCTCTTTTTGAGTTGCCTTATTTCTTTCAAGGCACTCTGGAGCTCATCGTGCCTTCTGAATACCCAGACGTTCTCATTCATAACACGCCTCATCGCGTCCCTGATGAGAGAAACTCTCTCGTCACCTTCACTGCCTGAAACCTTATCAAAGACTCTTTTTTCCTCAGCCGCAATCTTGTCGTGCGGAAGTTCTCGGAGATTACTTGATAAAGCATACTTGGCGGCTTCTTCTCCCGCTACAGAACCAAAGGCTAAACACCCTGCTGTCGAGTTCGTTCCAAGCCTGTTCGCTCCATGGGCACTCAGACAGGAGCATTCTCCGGTGGCATAGAGTCCCGAAGTCGGTGTTTCCGTCCGTATGTTAGCGTGGACACCTCCCATGGAGTAGTGGGCCGCCGGCTTGATGGGTATGGGTTCTTCAACGGGGTCCACTCCGCTAAGCTTTATCGCTACATCACGTATCAGAGGTAGCCGCTCGTTTATCTTCTCTTCACCCAAATGTCTGAGGTCTAAGCCTATATAGGGTCCGTAGGATCCTTCCAATCCGCGCCCCTCTTGAATCTCCATTGTCTCCGCCCTGGCAACTATGTCACGTGGAGCTAGTTCCATCTTGTCAGGAGCATAATTCTTCATGAACCGCTCACCTTCGGCGTTGATTAGGTATCCTCCTTCGCCACGGGCTCCTCCTGTTATCAGTACTCCCGAGGGGACAAGGCCAGTGGGATGAAACTGGACAAACTCCATATCCTTGAGGGGTACCCCAGCCCGATAGACCATAGCCATTCCGTCGCCAGTTGCTGTGTGGGAGAATGTGGTAAATTCGTAGATGCGGGCGTAACCACCGGTTGCCATTATGATGGCTTTAGCGCGTAGCGCATTCATCTCACCTGTCTTCAAGTCAATAGCTGTCAAACCCTTAGCGATATTCTCCTCCATGATGAGGGAAGTGACGAACCATTCGTTGTAGAACGTTATGTTCTCCTGCATTACGGCTCTTCCGTAAAGTGTGTGCATCTCAACCAATCCTGTCATGTCGGCTGCAAAGCAGGCTCGGGGGAAGCTATGGCCTCCAAAGGGACGTTGATCCATTTTTCCGTCAGGAGTTCTACTCCAGGGGCATCCCCAATGCTCCAACAAGATGAGCTCTTTAGGGACTTGTCTTACAAAGAACTCCACTACGTCTTGATCCGCGAGAAAATCTGCCCCCTTGACCGTGTCCCAAGCATGGAGGTCGAGTGAATCTTTCTCTCTCATTACGGCAGCTGTTCCGCCCTGCGCGCAGACAGAGTGTGAACGTACGGGGTAGACTTTGGAAACGACAGCGACATCAATCTTGTTGCTAGTCTCAGCAGCGGCTATGGCAGCCCTGAGACCGGCTATGCCCGCCCCGACGATGGCTATGTCATGGGTTTGTGTTTCCATCTATCGCGCCTCTGATGCAATTGAAGAACTCGGTTATACACCTAGTTTTTCGTAAATGTTGTGTCTGCTTTCTTCTACACTTTTCATGATGTTCTCGAAGAGGTTGTTTCCATGAGCGTCGATGGCAACTGTCAAGGGTCCAAAGTCTTCAACTTCTAATATCCACATGGCTTCGGGCATTCCGAGGTCATACCACTCAACAGTTCTAACGTTCTTGACAGCCTTTGCTGCGAGAACTGCTGCTCCTCCTGTGAAGGCTCCGTAGACGGCACCGTACTTTTTCATGGCATCTGTAGTTCTTTTGCCCATGCCGCCCTTGCCTATTACTACCCGCACCTTGAAATTTTTGATGAGTTCGTCTTCAAACATGTCCATGCGAGTGCTTGTGGTGGGACCTGCCGCAACTATGATCCATTTATCGTCTTCTTTTTTCACGATGGGACCGCAGTGGAAAACTGCTAATCCTTGCAGGTCGATGGGCAGCTTCTTTCCTTCCTTGTGAAACTCCAGCGCTCTTCTGTGGGCGGCGTCTCGTGCGGTTATCATGGTTCCGCTGATGAAGAGAGTGTCATTCACTTCCAGTTTTCGCACGTCTTTCTCTGAGATTGGAGTCGTGAGTTTGTACGTGGTCATCTTTCACACCACCTTGTGAGTTAGATATTCGACCGTTCCGTCAGGATGAATCCGTGCTGAAGCTCTCCTTGCAGCCCAGCATTGAACAGCCACAGCTACCGGGTAGGATGCTGGATGTCGGTGGGCGTATTCTGCGTTCACGCCTATTACCGTGAATTTACCTCCGAGTCCCATGGGTCCAATTCCAGTTGCATTAACAGCGTCATAGAGTTCCGTCTCAAGCTTGGCGAGTTGCGGATCTGGGTTTGGCTGATCTAGTCGTCTAAGCAACGCGGCCTTTGCCAGTTTCATCGCAATATCAGCCCCGCCGCCTACAGCTATTCCCAAAACGTTTGGGGGACATGGTTTGGCGCCAGCTTTTATGACAGTGTCCACAACAAACTTCTTCAAACCCCTTACGCCTTCACCAGGGCTGATCATACCTAGCGCACACACGTTTTCAGATCCGCCTCCCTTGGGGAGGGTCGTGATTTCAATCCTATCTCCCGGTACGATCTCCCAGTGAATGAAGGGCACAAATCTCCCAGTGTTGTCTCCAGAATTCTTACCTGTGAAGGGATTTACAGCGTTGGGGCGTAGTGGCACCTCCTTTGTCGCTCTTTCTGTGGCTTTGCGGAGGGCTTCCTCGATTTTGTCAAGGTTCTTCGTTTTGGCACCTGCCTTAAGGTAGAAAATTATTACCCCGGTGTCTTGGCACATCGGCGTGCGCGTCTTTTCTGCCAATTCAATGTTATTTATTATAGCCTTTAACTGGGTTTTCCCGGCCTCGCTTTCTTCTTCAAGGTACGCCCTTTGGAGAGCTTCTTTCACATCTTTGGGTAACTCTGTAACAGCCAACTGTAGGAGTTTGACAGCGACATCTTCAACAAGGTTCTTTTTGGCCAACATATCTTCCTCCATGAAGAGCTATCTTGTTAAGCGTTCAATCTTATACACTTTACGGAGATTCTTAGACATGTCATTAGTTTCAGCCTCCACTCTCACGGAATATGTCGTCAGCCCTTTCGTCTAATTTAAATATGTGCTGGTCTAACTTTCTTTTTGCATTCTAGTTGAGGCACCATCAAAATGAATGAAGAGGAGCCTCCGAAAGAGAAGAAGTATGAGTACTTAGAAGACTTGCCAGGCATAGGACCAGCAACAGCGCAAAAACTACAAGAACTCGGATTCAACACCGTAGAATCCTTAGCCACTGCGACAGCGCGTGAACTTGAACCTGCGGGTATCGGCGATAAACGCGCTTTGGAGGTCATTCGGAAAGCACGGTCATCCATGGAAATCTCCTTCATCCGCGTAGATGAATTGTTGAAGATGCGGCAGAACATCCTACGCCTTACAACAGGAAGCAGAGAAGTAGACGAACTCTTAGCGGGAGGTCTCGAAACTCAAACGATCACAGAATTCTACGGCGAATATGGAAGTGGCAAAAGTCAAGTATGCCACCAGTTATGCGTAAATGTGCAGTTACCCCCTGAACGTGGAGGACTGGAAGGAGGAGCCCTCTACGTTGACACTGAAAATACTTTCAGAACAGAGCGCATCGTTCAGATGGCGCAACATCAGGGTCTTGACCCGGAGGGAGTTGTAAAGAATATCATCTTTGCCGAGGCGTTCACATCAGATCATCAAATGTTTCTCCTCGATAATGCTGATAAGGTGCTCAAGGAAAACAACATTCGCCTAATCATCGTGGACTCCTTAACATCTCATTTCAGAAGCGAGTATTTAGGTAGAGAAATGCTGGCTGAAAGACAGCAGAAAATCAACAAGCACTTACATAAACTAATCCGTCTCGCCCGAGCTTTCAATGCTGTAGCGGTCGTGACCAACCAAGTTATGTCTAAACCCGATGTTTTCTTCGGCAATACCGTCCATCCAGTAGGCGGTCACATCGTTGCCCACACAAGTCACACACGACTGTTTCTCCGCAAGTCCGCCCGAGGCCCAGTAAGAATTGCTCGTTTGGTCTCAAGCCCATACCTACCTGAGGGGGAGAGGGTTTTTAAGATCACTGAAGACGGACTAGTTGACGTGACTGAAGAAGATAAACCGAGACGAAGGTAAAATGCCAATCTCCCGGGTCTTTGTGACTCGATTCTTTCAACTCGTGACAGGTAGGCATTTCGCTGAAGCAGAGCGTATACTTGAACGAATAAAGCTAAAGGTCCACGAGACCGAGTGGAATCGGGGATATTTTCAAGCGCTTCAAGGAATAATCTTGGCGAGAAAATCTAACGATGACCAGTACGTCTTCATTTCTAATGTAAACCCTAAGGACGAAGACGAGCTGAAACGTCATCGACGCGAATTTTCGAAATCCGCGAAGAACAAGTTACATGCAGATTATGACCGCGGTTTCTTCTCAGCCTGGGCAGATTATATGCGTATATTGTTAAAGCTTAAGGACGCTGAAAGAAAGAATGCCAAAACAAAAAGTAAGCAATTGGCGAGAAGTAATCGAAGGAAGCCTGCTGAGAAAGAGCCTGCACAACCATTGCTTGAAGAGAAAACAACACCAAAGAAGATGATGCAAACTAAGTTAGGATAGCTAATCTATACCATCTAGCCTTCTTGATGGAAAAATACTGTGTTCAGCAACGTCCAAGCGGCAATCCATGTTATGAAGTAGATAAAGATTCCCATTGTAAACAGTTTTGATGTCTTCTCCACCTTGGCGGCGAATAATGCTTTGAAAACGTAGTAGCTGACAATGTAAAGAATCAACGCCAAGGACAGGCCCGTTAAAAACGGGTTATCCAATGTATGAAATTGCAGAAGCGTGCATAACAAGGCTGCGAAGAAGCCAACGCCAACCCTACTCCAATAAACGATATCTAAAGGTTTCAATTCAGCACCTCAGTCTTTGTTGAACATCTATAGTTGAGGCGCAGTTATGTCATTTTCGCTTTCTAAAGATTTTGCTACTCGTAGTAACTGTTCTCAAGAGAACAAGGAGGGTTAAACGAGGCGCATAGCCTCATTAAGAGGATCCTTCGGATAGCGGAGAAACCGTCTTGATTCCAATTGCCCTGAATAAGGCTCAACACGTCTTTCACAGGTTGATGTGGCTGACCCCATCTCTGCTTCAATGCAAGAGATCAAGGCTTCGGCAAGCTCGATCAGGACGCGCGCATCAGCCATAAAATGGCAAGAATTAATACTTTGGCTTTGGTAAGACGTTAAGAAAGAGGAACGAGCATGCGCTTAGTGCAGCTGTCTACGGCAGTTCCGACCCACAGATATCTCACGAAACAGATGATCGAACTTTTCCCCCAAGAACTCTCAGATGAAGTCAAGCAAAACATCCTCAACCTTGGTGTCTCCACGCGATATTTCGTGACCCCTATAGACTTTTCCTCGAAGTCCGAGTTGACGCCAGATAGTGGAGACCCAGTTGCTGATCTCAATGCTATCGCCTGCAGACGCGCCCTCGAAAGCTCAAGTCTAGGCCTAAAGGACGTAGACTACTTGATAGCCACTTATGACAGCAGTGCGTTCCTATGCCCAGGGCTAAGTAGTGTTTTGCTCAGCAAACTTGATTTCAAGCCTAACATCAAGCATGTTAGCATTCAAGGAATGGCTTGTTCAGCCTTTTCCAAAGCCATCCAATTGGCAGAAGACCACCTGGCGAGGTTTCCACAAAGCTATGTGATGTTAAGTCTCTCTGGGGCAAACTCCTACTGGTTCTATAATCAGGTGCGAGGATTAACGGATGTAAAAGGAATTAGCGAGATTCGGGTTCTTCAAAACGACGATCTAAGGTCGCAAGAGCTTAGAAAGTGGATCGCTATTATTGAGTTCTTCCTTTTCGGAGACGGATCAGTATGCGCCATCGTGGCCAATGAGGGAGACGGCCCGCACATCTCTGATGTTATCAGCATCACGAATATCAGACAGTCAGACTATTTGGCAGGCTACGCCAGGCTCGCAGCCATGGAAGGTCCCTTCAAGTTTGGCTTTCATTCTAACCTCAATAAGAACATACCTGAATTGGGACTGGAGTACACCAGAGCAGCTTTAGAGAAGTTATCTAACGGAAAGGACGCTGGATTCTTGGCTGGAGCTAAAAAGTGGGTCATACATACAGGCAGCAAACGGATACTGGACAGAATTGCCCAGTCTTATAACATCGATTACGAAAAGATTAGAGACTCCTATGATGTCCTAACTGATTATGGAAACCTAGCTGGAGCAAGCCTCCCTTTCATACTGGGAAAGATAATGCATAAAGGACGGCTAAGCCATGGCGACTACGTCATCATGCTAGGCTATGGATGGGGTTTTAACGCCAACGCTGGCTTGATAGCTTTTTGATGAAGCATACAAATGCGCATGATCCTTTCCGAAATGGAAGATCATGACACGAAAGATGCGTGGGATACAAAAGGGTTTATGAGCGTTTAATATAGCACGTTCTTGAGGAAACCGCTTTGAAAGAAGAGATGACGAGCTTCGACATTGCCGCCATCACACCTGAGCTTAACCAACGGGTTACAGGCGCCTACATTGATAACATTTACCAGACCAGTCCACGCACTCTTCTTTTGACACTTCGTCACCCAGGCAGGCCTCGCCTCCATCTGCTAATTGAAGCGGGAAAGCGACTTCACCTAACCTCTTACGTTCTCGAAAAGCCGACTAGACCTTCTTCATTTTGTATGGCTCTACGGAAATACCTTCGAAACGGAGTTGTCACCGCGATTAGTCAACATCGGTTTGAACGAATCGTAATACTCAAAGTGACCACCAAGGAAGGAGACTTCCAACTGATCTCAGAGCTTTTTGGCGACGGAAACAACATTCTCGTGAGCCCCGAGAACGTAATCCTGCAGGCGCTAACCTATCGGAAAATGCGGGATCGAAACATTCTGCGTCACGAAATCTTCCAACACGCGCCCCCTCGTGGAAACAACCCCCTCACACTCAGTCGTCAAGACTTTGAAGAAATAAAGAAACTGGGAAGGTTAGAAATCGTTCGAGCCCTAACGAAGTTCCTAAGCATCGGCGGGCTTTACGCTGAAGAAATTCTCGTCCGGGCAAAGATTGATAAGAACGTTTCGTGCGCGTCCCTCGCCAAGCCAGAAATGGAAAGGCTCTTTGAGCAACTCCGGTACGTGCTCTCGATGATTAGCGCTGGTAAACCTAAACCACACATCGTAATCAACGAAGAGGGCAACTGGGTTGACGTAACTCCTTTTCCTCTGAAAAAACACGCCAATTTTAAGAAGAAACCGTATACAACCTTCAACGAAGCCCTAGACGAGTATTACACAAGAA
>CAYGAE010000009.1:0-29317 GCA_964347855.1 uncultured Candidatus Bathyarchaeia archaeon | reverse complement strand
AACACGCTTCAGGCTGATTATAATCAGCTCTTGACCAACTACGATGCCCTAAATTTGAATTATAGCTCACTTGAGGCCGAATATAGCACAATGCACACTAACTTTGACTCACTTGATTTCAGTTATGAATCTTTGATGGCAAACTACAGCTCGCTAACGACCATTTATGATTCTTTGCAAGAATCTTATACTTACATAAAAACAAAATATGATGCTTCCACAGGAGAATTGAACATCGTCAGAAGTCTAATGTACATTCTTGGCATAACAACTGTGATCTTTGTAGCGACAACTATCTACTTTAGACAGAAAGCCCCATATATTGTTCTTCGCAAAGAAACTGCCGCAAAGCCAGATAAAGAATAGCAGCAAGCTGCGTCCTTATTATCTCATTTCCTCAATCTAGGACGTGAGCATTCTATAAATAAGATTCAGAGCCATAGCCATAGAGTAGGATGAGTATATACCGATTTTCGTAATATATCGGCGTTTGAAAGTAAGGATATATTAAGATGTCCGATATAGAATCCTAGGGGCACGTACATTTGAATAGGGAAATAACACTCAAGAAATACGTAGAGTTAGCAAAAACAATTAAACAAGCATATGACAAAACGTCAATTGTCCTTAGCATCACTTGATCTTCCCTATTACTCGGAAGCATGTCTTGCCATTGTCTTCTCACATTTTAGGACAGTGAAAACAGTCCAAGAATAGGCAATGCAGTGTCTATTTATCTGACTCGATTCACGTAGTCACTAAAATAGTCACTCTGAAAACTTATTTTGAAACTTGAGGCAGAATGCAGAAATCTTTTATGAAAAACATTGCTTTGTGTCCATCATGAAGTACGTGAAGCTCTTTTGGACACTAGGCTGCTGGATTTCGCTATTTCTTCTTTCCGTTTATCATAACATGTTCCATCATCAGGAGTCTATGTTCCCAGTATGGTACGCCACATTCATAGTTTGGGTGGTCGGATTAGCCAGCCTTTCAACTCTAAGAAGAGTCACATGAGTCCTAGTTATTCTTTGATCGTTTGCTTACCACGAAGAACAGAGTGTTGAGCGTTTACTTATCTTGCTTGAATTGGCTTCTAGATTAGAAGAAGCCTACATTTGAAGGTTGGCTACCTTTCCTCACTGGACACTATAAGAGAACCTACAACTGCCATCCATGATACGAGTCCTATACCTATAAAGGAGTATCCTATGGCTTGTGTAGCTGTAACCTTAATCCCAGCTGCAGGCCAAAAAACGACGAACCTCTCTTCACCAAGCCCCCTGATTTGTGTAAGAAGAAAGCCAACAACTATAAGTATCAAACCTAGGGTGAAGAAAAACGTTTTTCGATGACTCCAGAATCCTCTCAAGAAATTGGGCACAGAACCATTCCCGTCTGGATTTGAAGAAACCCAGAAGAGATAAGGATTATGCGCGCGAGAAGACTGAGGCATGGCGAGAGAAACGTCAGGGCTGGGTTGAACGGCCTGACTGAATAATCGACATCGCACGCGCAGTAGTCTCAAGAGTGCCTAGTTGCAACCACTGTTGTTGTAGGCATCCAGTAGATCCTTGATTTGCAGGGCTTCTTGTCTTACGTCTCCTCGCGGATCGCTTCCCAGTGGATAAGTTTCTAGGAAAGCGTCAGCCTCTTCGATGACCTCCTCGATGTCCATTGTTTCATCGCAGTGGTCGAAACGTGGAGAACATCCTGACAGTCTGTTCAATTTTGCTGTGATAAGCTGAGCTGAAAGCATTCTGGTCGCGTCCTTGGCATTCGCGCCCATCAATATGTCGAGTGCTTCTTGTTTCGTATAGTTTATGTCTCCAATTTCTATCTCATCGACGGGCCAGGCTTCTGGATGGTTCTTCCAGTATCCTTTGCTGTGGGGGAAGTAACGGTGAAGAATTTCAGTGGTCCAAGAGGCTTCGCCATAGATTGTTGTTTCGTTTAGTTGTGCCCATGTAACTACAGTGTTCGTCAAGTTGCCTTCAGCATTACATGGAACAGTGAAGGTTAGGTTGAAGACGTTAAATTCTCCCGCGTTGAGGTCTCCTTGCCAGCTGAATCCGAGCATCTGGTCCTCGACAACTACATCAAGGAGGTGCTCGTCAGCGGTGTTGTTAACAGTTATTGTATACTTTATGTTTTCACCTTGAAAAGCAGACTCAGGTCCGATTTTCGCAATGTCAATCAGGCGTTCGGCTATCATTGTTATTGCTTGGGTTGACGCCGATGAATATGCTCCTTCTGAATCAACAGCTTCGACGGAAACCGTATTAACCAGGGGATTAGGATCAGTCCCCAAGACTTCTCTGTGAAGGGTGTAAGTTACGCCTGTCATATTGCCTTCGCTCATGAACGAAATTGTGTCGCTGAAATTGAGCATAGTGTCAGTCACGTTTATGTCATACAAGTCGTAATCTGAAGGATTATACACTCTGATCTGATATGTCACGAGATCGCCAATGTAAGCAAAGCTGTCGGCGCTCTTGAGCACGCCAATACCGTGAGAATTGGGGTGCATTTCGCCCGCAAGAGCGTATGCAAACGAAACAGTCACCAATGCAATGGTGGCGGACAATACTGCAAATCTCTTAGCACTTATCATCTTTATCATCTTCCTTCTTTGGAACACAGGTATTTCAATCTATAGTGAAGCAACTTCTAGAAGAGTTTTCTATATTTATGAAAAAAGAGTCTTAGCTTCAATGTCTAGAGGATTCTAGTGCATGCTTGCGCGCGCAGGGGAGGCTACCGAGGTTTCGTGTGCTCCTTTGAATTTGTCAATTCCTTGGTTAGTCTCCAGATGAGAAATCCGACTGCGCTGATAATGAAGGATAGAATCGTGAAGGTATCTATTCGCAGACCAGGCGTGAGATGTGACAGACCATAGGTTATCCAGTGAGGATGGATGATCTGCACTGTCACTCCGTAGGTCCAGCCGAGAAGCCCGTATAGAAAAAGAAGCTGACCGATGGCTTTCAGGAAAGCCGGCAGGATCCTCGTCATATTTCAAGTTTCAGGGTAGGGACACATATTAATCTGACTATGATATGTGCATGCTGGCTGCGATGCGCGCGCCAGTGCCGGAGAAGAATGTGTGCGCGACTTCTGTTCCCGGATTTTTCCCTCAGTCAGAGTTCCAAAGAGTCCCCGATGGGCACAATATGTGTATGTGGAAGAATGAGATGTACGCGGTACTTGGACGGGAGCTTTCGTCTACTCACGGTATTTTGCTCGGAAAGCGCGTTACTTCGAAAGAAGGGGTTTGATTATGTTCTTCATGACTGAACAAGTTATATGATTAATGTTGCTGAAGGTATCCGTCTCCAAAGTTGGGAAGTCTTCCAGAATCACGGTACATAGTGACGCAGAAAGATGCGTAGGTAGGTAGGACAGGCTCTCTACGAGAAGCCTCTTGATTTCATCACCAGATTTCTTGCTGGTCAGAAGAGGTACCACGCAGCCCGCGGCTTTTAAGCATGAAACTAGGCACAGCATCTCTGCCAATGGTTTACCTCTTGACATCTCCCATGAGAGTCTGTCGTCTGCAGTAACGAAAAGGAAGTGTTTTGCATAGGCTATTTGATCCTTAACATAGCCTTGCCTGTAGAGAAGACGGGAGACTTCGTAGTCCTTCACCGCGATGGATATTAAGTAAAGCAGGTTGGTTGCGTATTCTTGGGAGATGTTGAAACGGTTGACAAAATCCAAGAGCGCTGATGGAAGCGGGACAAGATAATAGAGTAAGCTGCCGTGCAAAACTGAATGCCCCACCTCATGCCTGATTCCTCCTATCTGAATCAATCTTGGCAGCTTTTTCATCCTTTCCAAACAGACGATGATGCGGGATGTTCCTCGATACGCATCGTGCATGGCAAAAAACAGCGCGTCAAAGGGTGAAGAAGCAACACCAGCTTTCTTCGATTCCTTTGCCACAAAGGCATTCATAGACGAAGACTTTTCAAAAACGTATAGGTCAACCAGATCAACTTCGTGGGGTTCAAGTCGATGGTAACACTCTTTTACAACCTTGAGGATCTGATCGACTTCTCGGCTTTCAACCTTACCCAATCTTGATATAACGATTTTGGGACGTTTTTTCCTATTGATTGCGTTGCCATAAACCATCTGTGCTTCATCTGTGTAATCATTGAAAAGACCTACATATTTATGCGTGCACATTTGCCAAGCGCGCAAATGAAAAGCGGAAAGGATAACGGAACTCTTAGTTCAGAAT
Source organism: uncultured Candidatus Bathyarchaeia archaeon (assembly GCA_964347855.1). Taxonomy (GTDB): domain Archaea; phylum Thermoproteota; class Bathyarchaeia; order Bathyarchaeales; family Bathyarchaeaceae; genus CAYGAE01. The sequence goes on along the minus strand of CAYGAE010000009.1, from coordinate 25,071 downwards.
CCTGAATAGATGCCTGTATATAACACAGTAGTATATAGAGGAGCGCGCACGGTTTTTCACTGGGAGACTGCCAACTCGCGCACCCTACCAGAATCTTCTCTTCAAAGCCTCACGTTCAGCGTCAATCACCAGCTCAAAAAACCTATCTGAGAGTTCATTTTCCTTTCGCAGAATTTCCTCTACATCAGATACCTTCAGCTTTCTTCCGCAGAGGCCAGCAGCAGCGGGTTTGCCATACCTCGACATCAAGCGGGCAGTCTCCAAAGCCCACTCCTTCATCTTCTCCTCACTCCTCGCCAATCTTTCACCCTTCTTCTCCACAAGCGACCGAACCATATTCTCCTCCCTTCGAAGCACGCCCAACGCGGTCGAGCTACATCTAGGACACCTCGGCCTTTCGGGTAGATCTTTAACACGAATCATCTCTAGGTAATCCCAACAGTGGGTACACACGAAGGTACGGACTTCGTTCAACAGTCGGGCTTTAGCGGATTCTACAACTATGAGTTTCATTCGTTCAGGGGGAATTAAATCAGTCTTCATGCTGACACGTTCAATGCCAACGCGAGCAACCGGGGTTACCACTCCGCCAGTATCCAATTTCACAACTGCAACTTCGTCGTTTCGAACTAAGCTAAAGACGTGAATCAAGTGCTCCAAATCCAGGTCTCTTGCAAAGACCTCCTTCAAAGCCTCCTCATAGATGGCAGTACCCTCAAAACTTTTCAGTAGCTTGTCCAAACTGACACGACTAAAATCAGCCCCTTTCTTGAGGGCACCAAATCTACGAGCAACATGAACCATACGACGCTTGAACAAACCAGTCTTCACAGTGGCCCTAGTCAGCAAATCACGAATGCCCAACTCCGGCGAATCCTTTAGTTCGTGGAACAGGGCGACAACCCGATTGGCATTAACAATGCCCATTGTTTGAATGAAAATACGGTACGGGTCGTGCTGAACAGCAACTGTGGAACCAATCTCTTCGGACAAAACGTGACCAAGCAACTGGGCCAAAGCACGGTTTGTTAAAGAACCGAAATTGGCGTGTATGATGACAAAGTCTTCCCAATCTTCTATAATCACCCGTCTATCAGTGGGAACAGGGGAACCTTTCTTCACCTGCTCAACTGTTTCAAGAATTGCGCGCAAAACCGTGTCCTTCTCTGCAGGATACTTTCCAGCCAGCTCTTCAGCGAGTTCTTCGGGCTTGGCCTCCTCCTTCATCCTGCTCTCCACAAAACCCCTTATCGAACCAACCTCCTGAGCAACCTCGAAGGGAACTGGAATCTCCTCTCCAACCCAGCTTGGGATGGCTCCTGTAGGATCGTCAACGCCCTTCACGTAGATGTTGTCGCTGTAAACATTCGAAATCTTCCACGGACTGCCGCGGATAATGAACTTAACTCCTGGCTTCCCATACTCAGCTACAAAAGCCTCGTCTAAGACCCCTACAGCTGAATCCTTGTCTTCATCAACAACCAAGTACTTCTTTTCGTCAGGGATCATGGATAAGTTCTCAAAATAGTACTCATACATCGCCTTGGTTCTACGAGGCTTGATCGCGAGCATGTCTTCAAATGAAACCCAAGCGAACCTTGGAAACCGTGAGTGCATATACGTTAAGACCTTCTGAACATCTTCCACTGTCAGATCAGTGTAGGGGTAGGCTTTCCGAAAGAAGTCATAAATCTCGTAGAAATACCAGCGTTTCTTCTTCATCAACAATCCAATAATCTGATGCGCTAAAGCATCGTACGGCTTATAGGGCACATCAACTGGCTCTAAATCCTCTTCGTAGGCTCTACGGGCGATAGCCATCGCCTCTAATGTATCATCGGAATCCATGGTGATAATGACTCCTTGGGCGATACGTCCGATCCGGTGACCGCTTCTACCAACACGCTGAATCAAACGTGTAACCTGCCTCGGACTCATGTACTGAATCACCATGTCTATCCGACCGACATCGATTCCCAACTCCAATGATGACGTTGCAACCAGTCCCTTAAGCTCGCCATTCTTCAATCCGCGTTCTGCGGCAATGCGCGAAGGTTTTGCCAATGAACCGTGGTGAATTGAAACAGGGAAGTCTATGTCCCAAACCTTGAATCTGCTTGCTAAGACTTCGGAAATCGCACGAGTATTCGTAAACAACAGCACTGATTTTTGCTTTTCAATGAAACCTCGAATGATGCGCAGTCTCGCAGCAACTTCAGGGTGGGTAAAAAGCCTTGAAGCAAGTTCAAAGTCTTGAGTTTCAGGTTTTGGGAAGAGAATCTTTAATCTCATCAGTCTCGCGACTGGAACTCTGACGATTTCGATTTCACGTCCATTGCCTACAAGGAACTGAGCAACTCGTTTTGGACTCCCGATGGTGGCTGACAACCCAATCAGCTGAAACTCTCTCTCCGTTATCCACCGAAGCCTCTCAAGAGCCAGCGACAGTTGGCTTCCCCGTTTACTGTCAGCCATCTCATGAACCTCGTCGACCACTACCCACCGAACTTGCTGGAGGTGTTGGCGCAGACGTCTGCCAGGCATGATGGCCTGCAAAGTCTCTGGGGTAGTGATCAGCATGTCAGGTGGACTTTGAGACTGTCTCGTGCGCTCTCTGGTATCGGTGTCACCATGCCTGACCGCCAACCTAATGTCAAGGTTATTGCACCACCATTCGAGGCGCTCAAGAAGGTCTCTGTTTAAGGCTCTAAGAGGTGTTATGTAGAGAATCTTGATTCCTCGTGCTCTTTCAAGGGTCTGAATGAGCATGTTGAGAACCGGAAGAACAGCGGCTTCAGTCTTTCCAGTAGCCGTAGGCGATATAAGAAGAACATTCTTTCCCTCAAGGATTCTGGGTATCGTCTTCTCTTGGGGTTCCGTTGGCACCTCGAAGCCCTTCTGCTCGACAAGCCTACGTACCGGTTTGACGAGCATGTCAAAAGCATTCGTTTGATGTTTGGTCAAGACCAAAATTCCTCAAGGGTAAGGAAATACTGCGGAAGCCTCTGTAAAAGCGTTTTGGAAACCAACGAAATATCTTACGTGTGGATTCGCCAGACCGTCTCTATCCTCTACCCGGGTCAGCAAGTTTTATGCCACGCATGCGCAGTCCATTTCTTACAATAAGAATAAATGAGAAAGCATCTCTGAGAAAGGCTTGCGTGCATGAGGTAAGTGAGATTTTTCTCTCTTTCTAAGACTTCAATAGAATTGGTTCCAATTGAAAGTTCCGCAAGCATTTTCGCTATACTGAGTTGATGAATTTTCTTGAGCCTGTACCTTGATATCTTGTCGATGTCACAGTTTATGATAAAGAAGCCAACAAACACAAGGATTTTTTGTATTTTTGTGTAAACGTGCATGTTGCAAAAATATTGATGACCAAAGAACTTATATTCATTATCATCGAAACCATGATGTTGGATCATGATGGAGGAAAATGCATGGCCAAATGTCCAAAGTGTGGAAGAGACGTAGCCAATCCAAGAAAGAGTTGGAAGATGGCTGGACGCCCAGATAGAACCGGCAAAAGAACGGAACTAACGATAGGGCTATTCGATTGCCCCTCTTGTGGCCCATTCAGAGTGGTCCTAGGCAAACGGAAGATTTAGCGCTAGGGGTCGAATCAAGAGTCTAATCATCCCCTCCCTTTTTATTTGGGAAACACTAAACTTTTAAACGTGAGAGAAGAAGGCTATCCAAAGCTAACGTTGTTGCTGAGACAGATCGAGCGTGAGACCGACCGTGGAACTACCTGAAATATTGAGAAACGAGAAGGTGCAGACTGCAATCATGCTAGCGGTTGCAGTGGTTGGCTTCATCGCATTCTGGTATGGGCTGATGGCTGCCTTTCGCACAGATCATCCATTGATGGCAGTTGCAACTGGAAGCATGATACCCACTCTCGAAGTGGGTGATCTTATTGTGGTTCAAGGAGGGTTAGACGGAAGTGAGATTATTGCAGCTCCAAAAGACGCAAATCCATCCGGTGACATGATCATTTTTCCTGGAGCTCGCGTTGGAAGGACCGGGGAACTAATCGTGCATAGGGCCATAGAAAGAAGTCAAGATATAGACGGTTTATATCGCTTTAAGACTCAAGGGGACGCCAATCAGGTGCCAGACCCGGGGTATGTTAAAGAGACTGAGATAGTTGGTAAAGTTGTGTGGAGGGTTCCATTGCTGGGGTGGCCGAATCTCTTCTTGCAGACGACCCACGGAAAACTACTGATTATTATTCTTCTAGGCGTTCTCATAGTAATCGAGTTTGTTCCCTTCCCCAAAAGGGAGAAAGCCGCCGAGCAATAATTTAGCCAAGCCTTTATAAGCACCTCCAATGAACTTCATTGTGCCCTGTGAGGAGATGTTAGTTGCCGAAGGTCAAGGCTTCAATTAATATAGAGAACGTGGTTGCATCAGCCACTCTGAACCAGAGGGTTGACCTAAACGCCGTGGTTAAGGGTTATCCAGGCGTGGAGTATCGGCCAGAACAGTTTCCTGGACTAGTTTTTCGCCTGAAAAGACCGAAAACCGCCACGCTCATCTTTAACTCGGGCAAGATGGTTTGTACGGGTGCGAAATCGGAGAAGGAGGCAAGAAGAGCTGTGATGAAGGTTATAAAGGAACTGAAGAAGAGCGGCATAATCATCATTGGCAAGCCCGAACTGAAGATACAGAACATCGTTGCCTCCGCAGCCCTTGGAGGAATGATTGATCTTGAAAAGTCTGCTTACGAGCTTGGCAGAACGATGTACGAACCAGAACAATTTCCAGGTCTGATCTATCGAATGGACGATCCAAAAGTGGTGATTCTTCTCTTCGCTAGTGGAAAGCTTGTTTGCACAGGGGCTAAAAAGGAACAAGATGTCTACGATGCTGTTAGCAAACTTCATCAAAGACTCGAAGACCAAGAGCTGATATACTACGAATAACCTGACTGTAATCTCTCACTAAACTAGAATCAACTTTTTGAGAATCTCTGCCCACAAGCCCGCGGCCTATTCTGAGAAGCCAACGGGGGCCGACATTGCGGGAAGCGATGATAGGTGAGGGTTTTGAATCGTCACATACCCCCTGATGATGCATTATAATAGAGGCATTCCAGCATTCTTGGGCAGCCGAGGCATTCATCTGGCATCGTGGTGTTCCTCGGTATCTCTCGTAGATATCCGAAGAAGTGGGGGCATTCGCGTGGTCTTAGCGGCGGGTGCGGGGAAGATGTTGGAACCCGTTCTCCCTTGATAGCCGTGAGGGCTTTAACTCGTTCTGAAGACTCGTCAGGAGTTTCTTCGGTTTGAACTACTGGGGGCGGCTTCTGTGGCGTTTCCGATGTGGGGCTCATCATTGTTGGCTTAGTCAATCCGGCTTGGGACTCCGTTATTCTGGTAGAACCCCGGTGCTTTTGAGGAATTGGGCTGTTTTCAGGAAGTTTCCCGGGATATTTAAAGTGGCGGGGGCCAGTTTTAGGCGTTTGCGTCACTCTTTTATCCTTCTCTGGCTTGTGTTCTCTTTTTGTTGTCCCGACAGGCGTTCCCCTGAAACGGAGGCATGGTTTCCGCAGGAGCAAAAATACGAGCGTCAGCGATACAGCTAGGACTACTAGGACCCCAAACAACGTGGTCTCAAGGAGCATATGCACCGATTTGTATTTCTGCAACCAGCCATATAACCGTCGTGAAGTTGCGGTAAGTAGCACACGTACATTTACTTAAGATTCAGATTCTTGCTTCATATGTTATATTATGTAGAATCCGCTTCCAAGAAGTGACGGTAGTTGGTCGAAAAATGCCTCCCGCTTTGTTGCCAGAGTTCTTTGCAGTCCTTGGCAGCGACACCTTTCTAGCGATGAGTCTTTTAACATCCATGCTGGACCAGGATTTTCCCAGAGCGGTCCCCTACGTTAATCAAATTGTTGCTCTAGCTGGCTTTGGACATCTACTCGTTAGCAGAGGTTTCATGACGGCCTTTGGAGAGTTTATGAGGTTCTGGTATTGTTTCATCTATTTGCTTGTGGCTTTAGCTAACGTGATCGCTCTCAACCTGTACTTAGGGATTTCGAAGCAACGGTGGAATCTAGCCAAAGTATTCCTTGGTGCAGTAACTGCGCCAGTAACTTTGATCGCTGCATCCTTCGTTTCAAACTACAGCGGCGAAGCTACGTATCAGGTGGTCTCGCTTCCGCAGGTTCCTCTGGAACTCACCTACGTAGCGATAATCACCTTCGACCTTGCAGTCATAGCAATCGGCCTCAGCGCTTTCTTCAGTCTCAATTGGAACCGGGCAGCCCTCATCTGCTCTGCGATAATAGCAGGAACAGCGATCTGCACACTGGTCAAACCTCCAGGATGGTATTTTGTAGTCATATGGACCGCCATCATTCTAGGAATTGCCTGTGCCTTCATTTTGGGGGCGTCCCTCTACGTTTTCGTTAGAATGAAGCGGGAGACACCGGGAAAAACTGTACGGAGGTGATAACGCGAATGAATGCAAGAAAGATAAGATCAATGAAAGCTGTGAAGGTGCTAGGCTTATTGATTTCTTCGATGCTCGTAGCTACAGCAAACGCCCTTCTTTACAGCCAGATGTTCATGTACTCACATGTGACTGTACAAAGCCACTTCAGCCAATTTGTGCAAGGAGCAAACCACACAGATGTCAGCGCATCCATAACTGCCGGTGGCGAGGAAGTGCAATTCGCAAATATGATAGGACTTAATGGTTCCCTTGTGACGTATATAGGAGCAGTGAACATCACTAACACCAATGCAACAGGTACTATCAATGTTGAGCTGAAACTTGATTCGTGGGATGGAGATCTCAATTGGGAGCTTAGATACATAAACATAACGATGTACGATGGAGCTACTCAGAAGGGCGCAATGCTCGAGTTGCTTCCTGGCACCGGTGACGTAACCACAAGTGGACCACAGTCATTGCCGGCTGGCGGAATGTGGCGAGTGCAGTGGGATGTGTTCTGGTGGGGAAACGCAACTTCATCTGAAACAGCTGATGTCACGCTAGTGCTGATCGAGACGTAAACCAAATCCGCCATTGCTCGCGTGCGCCGTCACACAAGTTCGGTTCCACATTGACGGCATCTTTGAGTGGTGGAGTGCCCTTCGCATCCATAGCCGCATTGGCATTTCACTCTCACACGCTCTACTTTTTTCTGTTTCTGCCTCTGTTCTGATAAACATGTACAAAGCGCGTGCATGCAAACATTGATCCTAACACGCTAAACTTGAAAAGTAGTGGAAAATGGGATCACTCGGCAATTGAACTCTATAAAGCTATGACGCAAATGACCTCGGTGTTTCTTCGATTAGGCTGAACCATAATATACCAGCTACAGTGCAGCGAGCAGAAATTGGAGATTAAAATTGCGGTGGTTTCTGAATTCCTGCTGTTCATTATTGAAGAATCCCTGATCGAGAAAGAAGGATAGTTGCATTCTTTTTTGGGATTCGATTTTGCTTTGGCGCGTTATGCTTCTCCAACAGCGCGGCCAAGACTATGACAAAAAAAAGAGAGGGGGATGGTTTGCCTTCTGATCTTACTTCCAGCTAATGTATTCCTTGACAGGGGAAGTCGGCATTAAGTAAGTCTGGACTATCCCGGGAATTGGGCATATCTTGGTGTGGACGAAGTCGATGGCGTTGTCATGGTTGTCAGCGTTGAACCAGAGACCGCAGTCCCAATCGCCGAACACGTTCATGGTATAGTATAGTTCGATGCCTTTGTATGGCTGCCTTGGAAGATTTCGCAGTGTAAGAAGTACATGGTTGGTTTCTGCTGGATTGGTTTTCAACCAGACGAAAAACTTCATTGCTTTTCCTCCGAATAGCAGTGATTTTTATGTAAGAATCTTATATTATTTATGAATTCTTGATACTTATTTTTGTAAGCTATTTTGAAAATGTTCTCTAGGGCTCCATCTTTTTATCAAACAAACTTTTCGATGGCTTTTCTCATCTTCGATCTACATTTTTCGCATTCTTTATAAAATTGTGCTTTCCTCAGTGGGGCTACTACATCACAACTGATTCTTCCATCTGAGTAGAGAATCAAGCAGCAAGGGGGGCTGTTGGCAGACCGCTCCAGAACCTCCATTATTATGGTCAACTCTGAGAAGATATTGTCAAATCGTCGTCGCAGACTGGTCACTCAGAAATCCCCGAGTTATCTATACCTCCAAGTCATATAGCAGTAATTACAATTCACAGAATATTACCGGCAACGACATATTATGCCTCTTGGGCTTGCGCTTTCACCTAGCGGGAACATCATTGGGGCTTTGCTTGTTTCAAGATAATCCGAAATTGTTCTTCAGTAATGGCGCCTATTTCATAGAGTTTGTCGGCTGCTTCACTTGCCTTCATTACGAAATGTAAGGTAACGTTATCCTTCGCCAACCTTTCTTTTCCACCTTCTTCTCGATCTAGTAGCACCGCCGCGCTATTTACGACACCTCCTTCAGCTCTCACCGCTACCACCGCCTTTCTCAAAGAGCTTCCAGTGGTTATGAGATCATCTATCATCAACACGCGGTCGCCAGGCATTATTATACCTTCAATTAGGCGTTGACGACCGTGTACTTTGGCGCGGGGACGAATGTACAGAAACGGTTTTTCAAGCTGAAGGGCAACGAGAGCCCCAAGAGGGAGACCAGCCAACGGGATTCCTGCGATTCTCTCGAAACTGTCGGTTCCAAGTTCGCTCTTGATGAGTTTCATGTACAGGTTGGATATTCTTTGAAATGCATCAGGAAAGCTTGGGATGATTCTCAGGTCGATGTAGTATGGGCTGGTTCTTCCGCTTGCAAGTTTGAAAGCTCCGAATTCAAAGGCTCCAATTTTGTGCAGAATTCGGCATAGATCAGTCTTCATTTGTTCTTTCTCTTTCGGAAGTGACAATTATGCTTCCCTTGTCTAACGATGAGACAAGTTAGATTTTAAGACTTGTGCTGATGTGGTCCGCTATGCTTAAATGAAGCTCGGTAGGAATCTTGTATTCTACCAGAAGGACTTTTCATGGTTGATGTGTGGCTTCCCTACGGGAAAACTGAAGTCTGTGCGAGAATTCCCACCAGAAACTTTCTGGGTATAATAGAACCTAAGGAGAAGCCTGCGGTTGATGATCCGAGGGTTGAGATCGAGAGAGCTTTGGGAAATCCTATCGGAACAAAGCCATTGGACGAAATTGCGAAAGCAGGTGACAAAGTGGTGATAGTAATCGATGATGCGACTCGGGGCACTCCGAGTTATTTGATGGTTTCTCCAATGTTAGATGTGTTGAACAAAGCTGGAGTAGAGGATGGAGATGTGACCATTGTTTTTGGCTGTGGCTCGCACCGTCCAGTTGCGCCGGAAGAAGTGGAAAGACTTGTGGGAATTGAGGCTCTGGAAAGAGTAGAGGCAGTAAGTCATGATTCTAAATCTGAAGATCACGTGTACCTAGGTAGGACCTCCTTTGGGACCGAGGTTTATGTAAACAAGGTTTTCGCTGAAGCTGATGTTAAAGTCTTGACGGGAGACGTGGGCTTGCATTATTATGCTGGATATGGTGGGGGAAGAAAAAGCGTTCTTCCTGCGGTGTCAAGTGAAGAGACAACCCGGCATAATCATGCTATGATTTTACACCCCAAAGCAAGAACAGGAGTCCTAGAAGGCAATCCTATCCATGAAGACATGGTTGAAGCAGCGAAGTTGGCCAAAGTTGATTTCATCTTAAATATTGTAACGAATGGTAAGCAGGAGCTTGTTCAGGCGTTCGCTGGGGACTTGGAGCAAGCCTTCTATGAGGGAGTAAAGCTTGTGGATGAGATGTATAAGGTGCCCATGGAAAAGAGAGCAGACATAGTCGTGGCAAGCTCAGGGGGACACCCATTAGATATCGATCTTTTTCAGGCATACAAAGCGACTGACAATGCACTTAACGCGGTGAAGAGGGGAGGGGTCCTAATCCTGGTTGCAGAATGCCCTGAAGGCCATGGAAACGAAGTTTTTTACGATTGGATGAGAAGGTTCGAGGATTTGAAGCAGATGGAGAAAGAGATAAAGAAGCGGTTCATGCTTGGAGGGCACAAGGCTTATTACCTAACTAGGGCTTTGCAGCGGGTTAAGATAATCTTGGTTTCAGTCATGCCAGACTACCTCGCAATCAACGTCTTCAAGCTCAAAACGTCTAAGGTTATGAATGACGCGTTGCGGGACGCCTTTGAAATTGCTGGCAAGAATGCGAAGGTTTGGGCTATGCCCTACGGAAACCTTACTTTACCATTTTTGAAGATAACCGGACAGTTGTGATCGTTGAGGGTCATGTTGTGCAACCCCAGTTCACGACAAGGCGTTTCCAACGCAGTGACTTAGAACGAGTTATGCACATAAACCAAGTTTGCCTTCCCGAAAACTATTCCGCCCTCTTCTTTCTTAAATTGCATGAAAAGTTTCCGGCGACTTTCATAGTTGCGGATGAAGACAGTGAAGTGGTGGGCTACATTATGTGCCGCATCGAAACTAGACTACCCGGCTTTGGAGTACTTGGAATCAAGAGAAAAGGACATGTAGTCTCAGTTGCGGTTTTACTGAAGCATCAACACAAAGGCATTGGATATGCACTCATGCAAGAAGCGATGAAGGCCATGGTGGACTATAAGGCAAAAGAATGTTACTTGGAGGTTCGAACGAGCAACACGGCCGCCGTGAGCCTCTATAAGAAGATGGGTTTTGAAGTCGCACAAACTATGAGAAACTACTACGCAGATGGAGAAGACGCTTACGTGATGAGTCGTAGATTACCCTTTGAAGGTTGATTCTTGGTAGTTGCGTTGTTTCTGTTGGTTGTGTGGTATTTGTGCGCCTAGTCTAGGTCTTCCAAACGCGCGCGGATGTGGACTACTCCAAACGAGTCACAGAGACAACCCCACTCCACTCTCAAACAGCCAAATCAAGCACTTCTCCCTGCGCGCGCGCATTCTAGTGGCGAACGAGGACACCAAATCATCCTAAAAAGCCTCGTCTAAAGAATAACAACTAATACCAACGTGAGCCCAACATTCTTTGGTGCAACGTGTTGGGGCAATGCCAAATCTGCAGCGGAAGATCGAGGGCAATCTCAAGCCAACTCGGAGTCTGCTTACAATGCATAAGAGGAAAGCCAAAAGAAGCCCTGAAAATAACAGATAAAGTTCACGCCAAAAGTCGTGAAATGTTCGGCTTTCCACCAAGACCACCGAGAGACAAAAACGGAATCTTATGCGGCACCTGCTCCAACGACTGCAAAATCGGCGTCGGTGAGAAAGGCTTCTGCGGTCTAGTCTTCAACAGAGGCGGACGACTGGTTCGAATGGGAGGGACTCCAGAGAAAGGGATACTTCATTGGTACTACGACCCTCTGCCAACCAACTGCGTCGCATGGTGGTTCTGCCCAGGCTGCGCAGGGGCAGGATACCCAGAACATGCCTACAAACCCAACGCAGAAATAGGATACTCGAATCTCGCCGTTTTCTACGGAAGCTGCAGTCTTGACTGCCTATTCTGTCAAAACTGGCACTATAGAAACCTGGCCTCCAAACTTGGCCCAGTCATGCGCGCAGAAAGCTTAGCAGCCAAAGCTGACAGCCACGTGTCATGCATATGCTTCTTTGGAGGAGACCCATCAGTGCAGATGCCCCACGCCCTCAAGGCAAGTCAGCTGGCGCTAGAAAAGGCTAGGGCTGAGAAGCGCATCCTCAGAATATGTTGGGAAACAAACGGGTACTGGAAACGAGAATTCGCACTGAAAGCCGCTGAACTCTCCTTTACAAGCGGTGGCAACATAAAGTTCGATCTAAAAACATGGAACGACAACCTAAACAAAGCCCTATGCGGAGTATCCAACAAACCAACTCTAGAGAGATTCAAAATGATTGGCAGAGAGTTTTTCCAGAAACGCCCCCGCCTGCCAATCCTAACCGCGAGCACCCTTCTCATTCCCGGTTACATAGACGAAGTCGAAATCAACAATCTGGCAAGCTTCATCGCCCAGGTAGACCCAAAAATCCCCTATACATTGCTTGCATTTTACCCACAATACATACTAACCGATTTACCCACAACCAGCGAAGAACTCGCCCATAAATGCCACGACAGCGCACGACAACACCTCGAAAACGTCAGGATAGGCAACATTCATTTGCTTAACCGTTAGTTGGTTCGTGTTGTATAGTCGCGCGCATGCGACAAAGTAAATGAATGCACACTCTAACGCGAGCCTTTGCTGATTGAAACTATCTGTCCATTCTTGATTTCTACCGTATGTCTTTGGCTGCCAATATGCGCTACGGCGACATCTAAAAGTGCAGGTTCTCTTGTTGGCAGCGTAATTTCATACGCGTGTGGCTCACCCTCTGGATAAACGTTTAGAGTAACGTCTCCACCTGAGACTTTCATTATTCTGGCATTTACATTTACCATCTGATTTCCTCAAGCCACCTATTAATGAGAACAGAGTATTTAATCGCTTGGGGCGGGTGCGCGCCTGATAAAACAGATACAATGATATCTATTCCTACCAGAAGTCGAAACGCCTTTTTTCTGAAGTGTGGTATATGAAGTACATTCAAGAGGCAGTTATTTTTGGAGCCTAAGACAAAGAGAATAGCTTTAGCAACTCTTTTTGGAGCTCTAATTTTCGTCTCCAAGGTTGTGGTGCCTTCTCCAATAGACAAAATGTTTGTTGTAATCCAAGCCTTACTCCTCGCCCTAGGTGCTTTGTTGCTGAAAAGGATGGGTGCCACTTATGTTGCCGCTGTTGGAGGATTTCTAACAGCACTATGGCGGATATCCTTCGTACACTTCACCTTTATCTTCGCTCTGTTGTATGGTTTGTTTGTAGACATCTTTTTTTTCATTTTCAAGGTTCATACTGACCAAGACACTGTGAAAACCAGCAAGCTAGTTGCCTTGATGACGGTAAGCACGGCCTTGGTGGGACTCATCAGCTATTATACAACTGTTTTCCCATTCAGTTTGCTACCAAAGAACCTCATGTTAGAACTCAGCATACTAATCGTGGGGGCTCTCAACGGTTCAGTAGCCGGCTACTTCACGTCTGTAATCTGGAATAGGCATCTAAGAAGAGCTAAGCTCTAGGCGTTTGTCGTCCTCCAACAAATTCAGGTGGTGCCACAAAAGAACTGATAGAATTGAAGAAACATCAGCGTTAGATAGTAACTATATCAGAAAAAGAAGGGTGGTGTTTAGTGGATGGACGTTTCGAGTAGTCTTCGTTTGCAATGATTGTGATGATCGCAAAGATGATGAATCCAAGTAGCGTGCGCGCTTGAGCATAAAGAAACGGGAAAGTTAAGGTTTTATGGGTTTGTCTTCTTTAGCAAATGAAGCGACGTTTCTGCCATTCCATTAGTGCCTCAGCTTTTTTACGTTCCGCTTCTAACAAAGCTGTTTCGATTTCCTTCTGATAACCGTGATAATTGCTTGTAGGAATTGAGAAGTGAGCGATCTCTCTCTCGGCGATTGAAAGCTCCCACTCGAAACCTCTGTCCATTCTCAATAGCCGGAGCACCTTGGTCCTCAAAGAGTTTGTTCTTTTTAGGCTTATCCTTTTCATTGTCATCACCACGAATAGAGATATCCAAGCGGAGAACATAGCGATTATGCCGTCACGTGACGTCGTCATATGACGGTATAACTTATAAGTGGAGTGAAGAGAATCTCATACTATGCCACTATTTGAAGTTGTGTTCAAAGTAGCCCATGACTGTCCTTTCGGCGATATTTCACGAAAATTCCCATCTCTAAAGATGTTTGAATGGTGTAACCGAGAACATGAAGTCTTTGAAATAATTGTGGAAGAGCACGAAGAGTATGCTGCGGTGATGGAAGAAATATCCAAATTGCGTGGGATAATCGGCAAATCGTCTGACCGCGATAGGGTTCACTTAATCATGAAGAGCTGTTACTGCTCCTTGGAGAACTCCGTATCCAAGAATATTGACACGTGCAATCTTCTTCATGTATTGCCAGTTGTCTACGAACGAGGCTGGGAATACTATCGTGTTATTGCGTTCAGACATGAGGACTTGGAGGAACTTCTACGGCGACTCGAGGAAAAGGGGTTCGAGTTTGAGATTCTGCGCAAAGTACCCTTTGACGGTTTTATTGCGAGTTCATTGACGCTCACCGCCGACGCATTGTTTTCAGACCTAACTGAGAAACAAATTGGTGCTCTGTTAACGGCGTATAACAATGGCTATTACAGACTCCCGAGAAAGGCAGATGTGAAAGAAATAGCTTTCAAGGAGCGTGTGCCTCGAACAACATTTCAAGAGCATCTTAAAAAAGCTGAAAACAAACTTGTCGCAGCTATTGTCCCCTATATCCAACTATTTAACCACGCGCCAACGGAGAAAAGACAACGCCTCAAGATGAAGCAAGAGTATTAGAGGTAGTATTATTGATCCTCGTTCTAACAAACCTCAGAAACTCTAACGTCAAGCTCAAAGATGTGAAGCAGAGAAAAGGGGAAAAGGGAAAAAGGGAGGCTAATCTCCTCCTTCAAACAGCAAATAATGGGTCATTCCTCCAGAGATATCCACTGCTTGATAAGTGCGGAGACGCCACCCCTTCTTCTTCTACTCCTCAGTTGCCGTAGTTCAGAAAAAGCTCCTTCATAAAAGCTAGCTTGAGTGATGATAGATATGAGGCGCGCGCGTCGGCAATAGTAGGATAAGCAGCGTAGACTCTCTACAGTAGGGTTCGAGACAACATGGATTATTGCGCTATCCTTGTATAGAACATTGTTTCAGAAGCTTTAAATCAATCTGCTGGTTTCATAACGAATAGGGTGCGTAGCTGCAATTCAAAAATTGCACAGTTGCTGAAAGAGAAAGGAGTTTTTAACTACGCACCCAAGACCAAAGATTTCCCTAATCAATCTATATAAGGCTTGATAACATTTAGAGATATACATGGACACATGAATACTCCATTTTTCAATTATGGCATGATTTCTTTAACAGAAGTTTTCATTTGAACAAATCAGCCGCCATGAGTCACGGAGACAATAACGATTTTGTCACCGTTATAAACCTCCGTTTTAAGGCCTTTCAGAGCACTTATCTCCCTTCCGTTCACCAGGATTAGCGCATTTGGTCGGGGGTCATCAAGCTCAGGATCGATTAGGGCTTGCTCAAACTCCTTGGGACAGCCTTCCACAAGTGTTTGAATTATGCTTCTCACAGCCGTTGGTTCCTTCAACTCAATGGCAACATGCTCCTTTCCATGAAGCTCCCGGAAAATCCCAAGCAGTCTAACCTCGACATTAAGAGTCATCTCAAACCCTCAAGTGCAGAGCTTTCATAGCATCGCGTTCGGCAAATTAATGGATTATCGGAACGTGAAGAGATCAAGGGTTTTGATTCCCAAAAAAGTGACGATCATTTCGCCATAAGAATGTAGTCTTTGACTCTCCTTAAACCTTCTTTTATGTCTTCGTGGGAGCTTACGTATGAGAATCTGAGGTGTTGGCCCTCACCTGGAATTCTTGATCCGAAATGAATGTCCGATAAGCCAGCTACTCCTGCCTCATCCAGTAGCCGTTTTCTGAATACCTCAGAATCTTTTGCGCCGACTCGTCTGCATGCCTCTGTAACGTTTGGCCACACGTAAAATGTGCCTTTAGGCAGCAGGCATCTTATTCCCGGTATCTCGTTCAAACCTTCGACTATTAGATCTCTTCTCTCCTTGTAACTCTTTACCATTTTCTTCACCTCATCTTGAGGGCCTGTGAGGGCCTCTGATGCTGCGTATTGATTCATGTGGGGTGCGCAGGCGTCTGTGTTTGTGTTCCATGTTGAGAAGTAGGGTGCTAGTTTTTCGTTCACACCGAAGCCGATTCTCCAGCCCGTCATGGCGTAGGTTTTTGAACAACCGTCGGCGATTATCGTTCTATCCTGCATTCCTTCTATGGAAGCTATGCTCTCGAATTTTCCTTCGTAGAGTATTTGGGAGTAAACTTCGTCGGAAAAGACCCAAAGGTTGGGATGTCTTTTGACAATGTCTGCTATCTGTTCCAGTTCACTTCTCCTTAGGACTCCTCCGGTGGGGTTTTCCGGAGAGTTGAGAATCAAGAGTCTACTCTTTTCGCTAACCTTCTTTTCGAGTTCTTCTATGCTAAAAGTGAACTTGTTCTTTTCGAGAAGGTTCAAGGGAACGGGAACGGCTCCATGTGCAGTAATTTGGGATCCGTAGATTGGATATCCTGGATTCGGATAGAGGACTTCATCCCCCTTACCGTAGTCAGTAGTGACCAGAATCGAGAATGCGATTAAAGGTTTCACTCCGCAGGTCACTACAACGGATTCAGGGTTTACATCTATGTCTCTCGTCTTGGACACATAGTCTGCAACGGCTACTCTGAGTTCGCGTATTCCAGGAGACTCAGTATATCCCGTCTTCCCCTCTTTTATCGCGTTTATTCCTGCTTCTTTGATATTTCCTGGAGTGTCAAAGTCTGGTTGACCAATGCAGAGATTCTTTACGTCAACTCCTTTGGATATCAATTCTTTGACTTCTTTGAGGACTACGAACGCGTTCTCGGTCCCAAGGTTTAAGGTTCTATCAGATAAGCGTGGGCCCGTCACCCTCTTAGGGTTGCGCATCTTTTCTCCCCTTTCCGTGGGTTTAATACATGCCTTCTGCAAAGGTTAAAAATGTTTAGGTAGCAAGAATTCATAGGCCAGGTTTCTTGATTTCAAGAACTTCCTTATTCACCAAGTTTGGTGGGACTCTACCTTCAAAGAAAGAAACCAGATTCTCTGCGACCATTTCAGCCATTCTAGATCGGGTTTCGTGGCTGGCGCTTGATATATGAGGTGCCACTATTATGTTGTCCAGCTTGAGCAACGGATTGTCTGCCGGTGTGGGCTCCTGCTCGAAAACATCTAGCCCAGCACCAGCGATCTGACCTGCTTTTAAAGCTTTGTAGAGGGCTTTTTCGTCTACTACTGGGCCTCGTGAATTGTTAATCAGGTATGCTGTCTTCTTCATTAATTTGAGCCTCTTCTCATTTATTAAGTGGTGAGTTGCCTTCAGCAATGGAACGTGAATGCTGACAAGGTCCGACTCTTTCAAGAGAGTTTCCAAGTCCACTTGCTTTGCTTTCAGTTCTTCTTCGAGTTCAGGTCTTGGCACAACATCGTATACTAGAATCCTCATGTTGAAACCCTTTGCCCTCCTCGCCACTGCTGAGCCTATTCTTCCTGCTCCAACTATGCCCAGTGTTGCTCCGTAAACGTCTCTACCAAGAATCATGCTGGGGTGCCAGCCCACTTTCCATTTTCCAAAGCGGACATAGCGATCTGCTTCCGTGATCCTGCGAGCCACAGCCATAAGAAGTGCCCATGCAAAGTCTGCCGTGGTTTCCGTCAATACTCCAGGCGTGTTGGTTACATAGATACCTCTTCGCGTTGCCTCTTTGACGTCGATATTATCGTATCCGACAGCGAGTTGAGCCACTATCTTCAGTTTTGATGCGGCATCAAAAACTTCGGCGTCTATTTCGTCTGACAGAAGTGAGGCGAGAGCGTCAACTTTGGCTGCCTTCTGAATGATCACTTGCTTAGGTGGAGGCGCATAGTGAGGCCAAACTTCTGTTTCAAATCTTTTTCTAATTGTTTGGATCCCTCTTTCGGGAATCTCGCGGGTGACAAATACTCTGGGTTTCTGCATGTTCTAACCACTTCTCTTAATTTTCGATTCTATTGCTTTACTATTAAAGTCTTTATTAATACGCGCACTTGCGTGGGCGCATATACACACCAAAACGACAATCTCTATGAATCAACTTTGCCGAAATATTCTCCTCTCTTCTTGGCGTTCTTCCCAATAGGGACGTGTTCTCAGATATTGAATCTTAGCTTTCAGGAGATCCATGTAAAAGTCATCATCGTTAGGATGCATCTTCCCAAGTATCCTGAATGCTGTTTCCGGGCCTATACCTTTAACCTGTAATGCAATCAGCGCTTTCCTGCCATGGCTGAGAACAAGGTCTGCAGTACGTCTAGCATGGGTCAATTCTTCAAGCTCATCCTGTCCCAGTTCCTTTCCCCCCACTCTACGCTCAAGAATTCTGCCGAGCTCTTTGGGGTCTTGACCAAGACGCAGACATGCCAACAATCCCGCTCCACACTTTTCACAAGTCAAACTCTCAGGCAGTTCGCGAATACGCTTTTCTACCAGGTTGTTACATGAGAAACAGAAGAGAGCCGCTGTCCTTGCTAGAATCGCCTTCTTCATCCTCTCAATGTTGCTGAGGAGAACCGGCTCTGGTGCCATAAGTTCGGGGATGTCCGAGTATTTCGCGAGAATGTGATATCCCAAGGGTGTTGGGCTTTCTAAACAAAACAAAGTGCTGACTTTGATTGTTCCCTCACGAAAACTTTTCATGATCTGTTTTACTCTCGGAATATCAACCCTCTCTGTCCGTGCCTCACGAAGAGTCTCATCATAAACAGGGGTTTTCTTAAACCGCCTTGGAAGTTGCGCGAGTCTCCTACCAAGCATCGTTCTTCCGCGAGGGAGGGCGCCAAATCTTTCGGCAACGAATTTCATTTTGTATGCGAAGGGAAAACGCGCTTTAAGGTAATCTTCAAAGGCTTCAATCACTTCTTTGCTGGTCAACTCGAAAAGTAGAGACGGCAGCCTTTCGAGATCTTCCAGTTCTGCCTTCCGTGACATCTCTATCAAGATGCGGTAACCGTCGTTCCACCAGCCAGTGATGAGCTCTTGATCTGAAAGTATGGAATCAAAGATGCTTCCCAAAGTCCGATTCACGACTTCCCCGAAACATGCATGTATTATGACGTACTTGTCGAATGCCTCTATGAGAACATGATCATCGGTTGGCAGAGGTGCCCCTCGTTTCAGATGTTCACTAATCTCTTCAACCGGCTTAAGCATTGTTGATTTGCTGGTGGCAAACTTCCTTGCGAGTTTTTCAGCGGCAAGCTCTAGCTTCTTCTCATGTTTTAATTCTTTGGCTATTGCCTTTCGAAGCTTTCCTGCGTGCTGAGCAAGACTGAAAGGAATAGGAAGCATTTCCCCGTCCCAGCCAGGTATGGCGGCTGTCGGGTCTTCAGAAGGAACAACAAAAACGGTTCTCGTCTCATCCTCTATCTGGACAATCCGCCAGACTTTACCTCTACATATGAAATTTAGACCTATACGTGCCCTGAGAGCCATAAATTCGTCGCCAAGAGTGCCGATGGTGCGGTCTGAAAGAATATCAACAATGGGATATCGTCTCTCGTCTGGGATCATGGACAGGTTCTCGTAGTAGTACTGCCTAGTTCTCCGCGTCTTCTTCAAAGTATCTCCTTCTCGCCTTATTTCTCTCAACCTATGTAAAAAATCTACAATGTCTAAAAGTCTAGCCTTAGAGAAACTTCGATAAGGGTAAGCTTGGCGCAAAATACCAAGAACATCATCGATGCTCGTCATTCTTTGATCCAGCAGTATACCAACAAGTTGATGTGCCAACACGTCAAGTGCGTTGTCGTGAATGGTGATAGGTTCTAGCTGGCCTTTTTTTGCTAGTTGTATGGCAGCCACTGCTTCCAGTACATCATCGGAAAACGCTGTAACCAAGATACCCTTGGAGATGAGGTTTAGTTTATGGCCGCTCCTTCCAACACGTTGAATGAGACTACTTACCTCTCTTGGGGAAAGATATTGAATAACAAGATCAACGTGCCCGACGTCGATTCCTAGCTCCAATGTGCTGGTACATACAATCGCCTTGAGAATCTTCTCCTTGAAATCATCTTCAATATTTCTTCTCTCCTCTTTGGACAAGGACCCGTGGTGAACAGCGATGTCCGACGTAAGTTGATTGAATTTATGCCCAAGCATCTCAGCGTTGGTCCGACTGTTGACAAAAATCAGAGTTGAGGTATGCCCTTTCACGAGGTCGAATATCCGTCTTATCCTCGCCGCCGCCTCTGGAGGAGTTCTTAACTTGTGAGCCAGATCGTAGTCAACATCGAGAGGCATTGGGTACTCAACATTGTACTGATACCCTTTAGGCAACGGGACCTCAATCACTTTGATCGAACGATGAGTCCCAGCAACAAACTTCGCCACCTTTTTGGGATTGCCAACAGTAGCGGATAGGCCAACTCTTTGAAAATCCTTGCCTGCAATTTCTGACAACCGTTCCAACGCAATTGCTAACTGAACTCCGCGCTTGTTCTCTGCAAGCTGATGCACCTCATCTATAATGACATGACGAACGTGACTGAGGTGTTTCTGCATTCGAGACCCTGGCAGAATGGCTTGAAGAGTTTCAGGAGTCGTCACAAGCATGTTTGGCGGTTGAAGGGCCTGCCTTCTGCGAATCTTTACTTCTGTGTCTCCGTGTCGAACCTCCACTGAGAAGCCGATGCTGGAAGCCCAGAAGGAGAGGCGTCTTATCATGTCGCGGTTAAGGGCACGAAGTGGTGTGATGTAAAGAATAGATATACCCTTTTTGTCTGGTTGCCGAATGAAATTCGAGAAGACAGGGAGGAGAACTGCTTCAGTCTTACCGCTTCCAGTTGGTGCCACCAAAAGAACGTTTCGTCCCTGCAACACTGCTGGAATGGCCTCGACTTGAGGAGCTGTAGGCTCTGAGAATGCCATCTTACTCAACGCCTTACGCACTGGCTTGGCGAGTATACTGAATGCACCAAGGTGTATAGGGTTCTCTTCCAAGTTCAGACCGCTTCTCTTTCAATCTTCCAATTACTTCTGTACACTATCCAAGATATTTGTTGACCTTTCTGGTGGCTCTGCCTGGTGGCTGTTGAATAATCGGAGATAAGCTTCCGTGAAGCCTCAGACCTGGGTTCCACAAAAGACTTGACACTGGCGAAAAGTAGGAAAAAGCGTGGAAGGTTGAAAGGTTAGTTTTGTTGCTACTTCTGAGGAGCAGCTAAGTAGGCCCATATAACCAGCAAGATTAACGTCAGAAAGGCACCAGCAAGCCCTGATATTATCCATTCGCCTCCCCACTCCAATAAGAGTGGAAAGACTTCTAGAAGCCATGGAATAGCTACCTTGTAAGCAAAGTTAGCCAGCATTCCAGCAAAGAAGCCTACCAACGCAAAAGTCCCCAAAATCTTTATTCTTTCACTCATCACGGACACCTTGTGTTTAGGAATTGAATCTTCTTCCTTTTGAGTCTAACTGACACGATTCTGTCTATTAGCACAACTACGCCTCATCTCTCTTTCCACACGGAATTTAAAGCTCAAAATGAGGGCCAAATACGAATACACTGCCAGAGATATACACAAATGTTCTCTGCATGTTAACAATGCAATAATACGCTTTAAACCTCCTCTCTGTCTGGTGAAATGAAACTTGTCAGAAAAGTTTGCAAAGAGATGGGGAGAAGGAACTGACGAAGCGCCCCTCACCACAAGGATAAGGGAAGTTATCCACCCTCCAGGACCATTAAAGCCACGCCTGGACGCTGCAGTTCGACGCATTGAGCTGCAAATTCAAAGACTAGACAAAGCCACTGACCGTTTCGGAGAACGCGACAAGAAAATCTTTGCACGAATCGTTGATGCCTTCACAAAGCATGACATGCCGCGGGCTAACGTTTTCGCCAATGAACTCGCTGAAATCAGAAAAATGGAGAGGATGATGATCCACGCAAGACTCGCACTGGAACAGATAGTCCTTCGGCTAAGAACGGTCTCAGAGCTTGGCGATGTCGTAACTACACTTGCACCCGCAGTGGGTGTACTACGCAGTGTCAGAAACGGAATGGCAGCAGTCTTCCCTGAGGCAGAGAAAGAGCTTGGACAGATCGGAGGCTTGCTCAGCGGAATCATGATAGACGCTGGTCAGAGCACCGGACTAACCATAAACTTTGATAGTGCAAACGAGGACGCCCAGCAGATTCTTGACGAAGCCGCTACGGTCGCAGAACAGAAGGTCAAGGATAAGTTTCCGGAACTACCTGCAGGCATGCCTCTAGTTGGTGAGAAAGCTTCAGCGGAAAGCCAAGCGGAAACTCGGTGACATCAGCGAAACCTTCAACGCGTAAAGAATTCAATGGAGATGACTCTGTGGCTAAATCATCATCCACCAACCTTTTTCCCTTTGTCGGTGAGTTGGTCAAAGACGAGTACGGTCGCCAAGTTGGACGCATCGCGTCCTTCATGATTACCCCGAACGGCAGAGTTGACGAGGTTCTAATGGAACATGGAGATGGAGAATTCCTCCGTTATTCCACAGATCAATTCAAGATAGACAACGATGACATTGTTCTTCTGCCCCCGGTAAAATTGCGTGCAAGCGCTCTCTGCAACGAGATACCTTTGATATGGCGGAAGGACCAGGCATTAAGCGATCTTTTGGAAAAGAAAAAGATATCGTCAGAGGTCTTTGAGGGGCTCCACAGAAGTTTCGAAGGCGCTCTGAAACAGTTAAAAACAGATGCTAAGACCATTTTGGACGATATGGACACACAGGTCACTAAGCGCACCCAACAGATCAAGGATTTACATTCAGCTCTAGTGAACCTTGAACTAGAACGAGAGATAGGCAGAGTCAACGATCAGTCGTATCAAACAGCTATGCAGATGATACAGAAAGGTTTGGAACGAGCCAATGCAGAGAAAAGGGATCTCGAAGCTATGCGAAACAAGTTATCTAATCTACTACTGGGAGAGGAGACACCAAGTGAAACTCCTCAGACCACAGCTCCGACCGATGAGGAGAAAGAGACTGCTCAGGAGAGTGAACCATCTGAACCATCCGAGTCTTCGGAGCTCCCTGAACCCCCAGTCGTGGTTCACGTAAAAAGTGGCGCTCCGTCTGGATCCTAGACCTGTAACGGCGAGGGATCGTTATCAAAAATCCGTTTCGTCCCACGATCCCTCTCGGAGAGGTAGTCTCCGAGGCTACACGTGCGTTGAAATTGCAACGCGTTAGACTAGAACAGGTCACCGTCAGGTTGCGTCACAGAGATAAGAATCTTTTCGAGACGTGCGTCTGGGCTGTTAGGAAAGACAATCAAGAACGGGCAAGAATCTACGCCAACGAGATATTCGAAGTCAGGAAATTAAGCGAAATTGTGGCCCAAACGCAAATTCTCTTGGAACGTGTCATTATACGACTTGAAACCCTCCAAGAAATCAGCGGCATTGTCGCCGACTTGAAACCTGCTCTTCAAGTTCTTCACGGCGTAACGAAGCAACTTGTCAGAGTGATGCCCGATATGGCCTACGAATTACAGAAGGCGAATGATTGCATCACTGAAACTCTGGCTATGGCTAAGATAGATTCCCCGCAAGAGATTATGCCCAGCAACATCAAGACTCCAGGTGGTGAGGAAATCCTCAATGAAGTGTCCTCAATTGTAGAACGAAAGCTAGCAGAAAGGCTTCCTGAACCACCACCCCCAATCTCCATGCCGAATAAGGTTGAAACCGCCAAAAAAGTAGAACAAATGGTTGCCCTTACAGCCACTTGTTCGGAAATCCGCGAAGAAGAGAAGCCCAATGCTTACTCATCCTACAGGGATGTAAAATTGAAGAGCGTTTCTCTTAAGCTTCAGCGTTCGTCATCATTGGAAGATGACGTACTAGAGTACGTCAAGAAATGCAGTAATGGTGAAATCAGTGTTGCCCAATGCTCAACAGATTTGGGCGTGCCTTCCGAAGAAGTTGATAGAATTCTGGAAAAACTCCATGCAAAGGGCAGAATAGCGATCAACCGGTGATCAGTGTGAGCGCATCCCAAGAACTCGAAAGGGCGGCAACAAACTACGCATTGGAGGCGGTTCGGCTCGATAAACAAGGCGCCAGAGGAATGGCTATCACTATGTACCAGAAGGCCATCGCAACCCTCCTCAAACTCGTTGAGTTGTACCCTGAATATGGTCTAAACAGAATCTACATTCAACGGGCAATGGCCTATCAGGTAAGAATAAAAACCCTGCAGGGAGTTGGGCCAATAGAGCCGCAAGTAACAGAAGACGAGAAGCCGTCTGAAACAGCAACGCCTTCAGAGGCAAAGAAAGCAACTTTCGACGAGCTAATTCTCAAGGAAAAACCAAACGTGAAATGGGACCAGGTTGTAGGTCTGGAACCAGCGAAGAAGGCCGTAAAGGAAGGTTTAGTCTATCCCGTTGAACGACCCGACCTATTTCCATTAGGATGGCCTAGAGGCATCCTCCTTTTTGGACCTCCTGGCTGTGGCAAAACCCTGCTAGCTGCAGCGGTTGCCACCGAAATCGATGCGACGTTTGTCTCCGTAGACGCAGCATCTATCATGTCAAAATGGCTTGGTGAGGCTGAACAAAACGTCAAAAGGCTCTTTGCCTCAGCAAGAAAATCTGCCAATGATGGAGTCCCTGCAATCGTCTTCATAGACGAGCTTGACTCGCTGATCGGGATGCATTCAAGCGAAGTTGGCGGGGAAATACGCATGCGTAACCAGTTCCTCAAAGAAATGGATGGCATCATAGACAAAGGAAAAAACATTCACGCCTACGTTATAGGAGCCACCAACAAGCCATGGGATCTGGATTGGGCCTTCATAAGGAGATTCCAGAAACGGATTCTGGTTCCTCTGCCAGATAGTAAAGCTCGTTTAGGTATGTTTAAGCTATACACGACACATCTCAAACTAGATCCTAGCGTGGGTCTTCATGATCTAGCTAGATTGTCCGAAGGATTCTCTGGGAGTGACATACGAGACTGCTGTCAGTCGGCTCACCTAAAGGTGATTGGTGAGCTTTTCGAGTCGGGGCACGCAAGCGACAAGCAGTCTCAGCCAAGACCGATCTCTATTGACGATTTCAAGGAGATTCTGGAGGAGAGGAAACCAAGCGTTTCCCTGGACATGGTGGGTTCTTATAATCGTTGGTTTGAATCTTTCAAGGCGCTCTAACCTGTAGAAAGTGTTCTGGAAAGTTCATGGCTCGTGGAAAGGTTGAGAGAGTTGCCTTTTGTCCTTCGACAAAGATAAAAATCTCCTTTCTCTTTCAGCAACCATCTCTCTCAACCCTCAAGAG
>CAYGAE010000008.1:0-31696 GCA_964347855.1 uncultured Candidatus Bathyarchaeia archaeon | reverse complement strand
CCCCTCTTGAGCGTTTCAGCCTACGCCTTCAAACATCCGCCTCAGATGTTGCCGCTGGAGACTGCTGAAAATTGGTTTGCAGAATTTGTCTGTGGAGACAGAGAACGATAATATGCAGAAAACTAGGGCCTCATTTTAGCTACCGCTTCAATCTCCGCTTCCAAACTCTTGACCCTATCAAATTTCTTCTTCATTTCGGTCTTTATCTTGCTGATCGTTCTTACCGGCGTTGGGTCAACGTGGCGCAGTAGTGCCAGATAAACGCTCACCCAACCGCCTATGTGCAAGACCGAGAACATTTTTGCCAGTTTTGTCTTCCCAGTTGCGTATACCTCCAGAATCTTGCGCGCCTTCGTTAACGCGTGCAACTTGGTCATCTCGATTCTGTGCTTAACTTCAGGGGGTTCATCACGGTCTCGGATAAGTATGACGGAAAAGTTTTTGGTAAGCTTCTCAGAGGCTTCCCATCCAACAGTTTCATTGTGGTTAAGCTCTGGAAAGACCTCATAGCTGCTTGGAACCTTGCTGTTTTCGTTGAACTGCGTCTTCAGCCTGTGGGCTACTGCTCCATATTGTCGAAAACCATAAATAACGGGCACCGTCCCTTCCAGTTCCAACGCTAATCTTTTGGCCTCGTTGTCTTCTGTTGGAATTTCAGGCGAGTTTTCCTTACTTACCTTTCTAAGATTTCGTATAGTCTCTTCGATTTCGACTTGCACATCTGACAAGGCACCTATTCTGGTTAAGACGATTGGGAGGGGAAAGAACGTGTAGGGCAATGCGGCGCGTGGAGGCAAATGATTGGGTATCACTATGTGAGGTAGCTGAAGTCTTTTAGAGAATGTCAGGAGGTGCCCATCAGAAGTTATGGTTATTGTGATGCATCTTCGGCGGATGGTGTCTACAAGGGCGCTGAGTGTTTCCTCAGTGTCTCCTGAGTAGCTGATCACAAAAACCATCGTGTCTTTGTCTGCATAGGCTGGCAGAGTGTATTCGCTGCAGACTTCTACGGGGATAGAGAAATCGTCTCGCAGCCAGTCTTGAAGGATCTCTCCCCCTATGCCTGATCCGCCCATACCAGCAATCATGATATAGCGAGGACGCACTTTTTTCAGTAGTTTAACTTGCGCAGCAAGTTGTACGGCTTCTCGGCAATAGTCCGCAGTTCTCATGCAGTGGCGTAGCATGTTACTCTTGTCAATCTTTTCAATCTTTCTGGGCTGGTCTAAGATAGTAGACATGGTCATATCCTCAACCAACGACTAGAGCATCTATTTCGTTAGGAACTTTTAAAAGCAGAGGTCAAAACCAGCGTGTACAATTGCCTTCTCACCTCTTATTCATCTGATAATGTTAAGAGGCAGGCTGACGTAAAGTCTGGAGCGTTGGAAGGGCGCAACTATGGTGCGAGCGCACAGTCTCCCAAGACCGGGCTATGAACTTTCTATAGCGATACCAGCTTCTCTGGTTTCAGACGTTCCCCATCTCCGAGAGAAAACCTCAAAGATCGGATTGGTGGGCAGAGCCGCTGCCATCTTCTGCGTTGACGAGATAATCATCTATCCGGACCTCCCAGCAGCCAATCAAATCAGAGACGCACGCTTAGTTGCTACAATCCTTTCGTGTATGGAAACTCCTCAATATCTGCGAAAAAGGCTGTTCAAGATCAAACCAGAACTTCGTTACGCTGGGATTCTTCCTCCATTACGTACTCCGCACCACCCACTTTCAAACAGAGCAGAGGATTTGGCGGTTGGAGAATATCGGGAAGGAGTCACCGTGTCTCTAACTAAGGGTGGATCGTTAGTCTACGTTGGTGTGAAGCGTCCAGTTCTGGTTCCTAATGCAAAGCTTCCACTCAACAAAAGGGTCACCGTAAGAATCACAAGGCTTGGAAGAAATCTCAAAGCTAGCCTAGCAAGTCGTGAGGACGTCAGAGAGTATTGGGGCTATAGGATTACCGTTTCGGATGCATCGTTTGGACAGATGTTGAAGAGCAGGCCTTTTGATCTTGTGATCGCAACCTCTCGACGAGGAACAGTCTTTACTGAGGTCATGAGGGACCTGGCTGGGCGTTGGAGAAAGTCTCGCAAAATCTTAGTGGCTTTTGGCGCACCAACGCAAGGGTTGTATGAGATCTTGGAACGTGAACACCTCAGACTGGATGAGGTTGCAGACTACACTGTTAATACCATTCCAAATCAGGGAACAGAAACCGTGCGAACCGAGGAAGCGATATATGCTTCTCTGGCTCTCCTAAACGCGCGCGTGCATCATTTGCAGGTAAAGTAAATTCTGGAGCTTCTTGACCCTCACTAATGCGCGCGCATAATTTCGGCTATGGCTTCATGCTAATAAGGCACTCAATAGTTTTCGCACCAAACTTCAAAATAGCTCTTTGCGTGTGCGCAGACAGGACATGTCTCAGGTGCTTCACTGCCTTCGAAGACGTAACCACAGTTTCTACATTTCCATTTGACAGGCGCGTCTTTCTTGAAGACCTTGCCCTGCTCTATATTTGCCAGCAATTTCCGGTATCGCCGCTCATGGTAATTCTCTACCTTAGCGACCATATGGAAGGTTCTGGCTGCCTCTTTGAACCCCTCTTCTTCGGCAACCTTAGCAAAGTCCGGATACAGAGTTCCCCACTCTAGTTTCTCTCCCTCGGCCGCATTCTTCAGGTTTTCCCTTGTTGAACCGATAACACCTGCCGGATAGGTAGCTGTGATCTCAACCATTCCACCTTTGAGGAGCTTAAAGAACAGTTCAGCGTGTTCTTTTTCGTTGTCGGCTGTTTCCTGGAAAATGGCAGATATTTGCTCATACTCTTCCTTCCTCGCTACGTTAGCAAAGAAAGTGTATCTGGTTCTCGCTTGCGATTCACCTGCAAACGCAGCCAACAAATTTCGCTCAGTTCGACTTCCCTTCATTTCCATTCTTCAGACCTCTTTTCAACTGAAATGTGCACTTCTTCAACCCGACTCTTAAGTGTATCTCCAAAACATGGTCACAACGCCGACGAGACACTCAGAAAACTGTCAAATACCTGCGCAGAAAAGAGTGAGACGTCATCGTAATTGCCTTCGCCATGTTCTCTTCACCCTGTGCTATGCGATTGTTTCACAGCTCATGTAAGGCTCAGAGTAACCGTGAACCTGGAAATTAGGTGAATTCTGCTTTGCAAATGCACGCGCGCATCATGCACAAAGTCTCTAGTCTTACGTTATGCTTAATGCTTCTAGGTGTCGTGGATAGTACGTGACTATCTCTGCTCCATCTTTGGTTATCACGACAGTGTCAGAGTGACGAAATCCTGCAAATCCGGTTTCGTAAATGCCCGGCTCACAGCTTACAACCATTCCCGCCCGTAAAGGCGCATCATTGCCTATGTCTAACCATGGAGGTTCATGTCCTTCCAAGCCCAAGCCATGCCCCGTATGATGCTTCACCAAATGCTTTAGGCCAGCTCCCTTGAACACCTTAATCGTTGCCTTGTCAACTTCACTGCATTTGACCCCGGCCTTGAAGATCTCGAAAGCGGCCTCCTGAGCACTAATCATCGCACTGAAATACCGTTTCTGTTTAGCTGTCGGTTTCCCAACAATCATTGTCCGTTCGAGTTCACAACTGTAGCCGCCTACGTCCGCACCGGCACCTGAAACAACGACGTCGCCTTTTCTAATCATACGCCTTGTCGCAATAGCATGAGGGATGGCACTCATTTCACCTACTTGGCCTCTGAATCCGACACTTATCGGAGAACTTCTGCGCATCGGTTCATAATCGGGTCCAAGAGCTTTTTTCATCAGGACGGATGCTTCATTGGAAGCTGCTAACGCGATATCAACGTCCCATAAGCCCTCAGTTGTATATTCTTGCAGTAGGGTGTGCGCTAGGTTTGCCCACCTAGCGCTCTCTTTTATGAGTATTGTTTCCTCTTCTGATTTGATAAGGCGCATGGAGGGCACCAGACTCTTCATGTCGACAAACTTAGATTCGCGTAGCATTTTTGTGATTGGCGGACCTTTATAGCCCCATACTCCAGCAGCTCCAGCCTTGTTGTCGATGCCGATACGTTTCTTAGCTAAACCCATGCCCTTTAAGATCTCAGCGAAATGAACAATTGGATGCTTTTCTCCAGGATAATCCACGTAAGTCTTAACATCTTCAATAATCCTCGTTTTCAAAGGAATATGATCTTCCTCCAAAAGAGGACCCATAAATGTAATTTTGCCATCAACTGGTATGATAAGTGCTGCCGGCCGTTCAGTAGCGATGAATGAGTAGCCTGTCAGGTAAAATATGCTTGTAGCGTTCGTTAAGTATGCTGCATCAAGTCGTCGCTTCACTAAAGCTCTTTCAACTAGTTCTATACGGCGTCTATGTTCAGCTTCACTTATCGATAATTTCACCATAACAATCACACGAGATTTTGTCAGGTGTTATGAAAAAAGACACATAAATGCTTTTAATGAAACAACAAAAGCGCACGTGCTATGAAGATAAGTTTTTATAGGCATACCCTAGGGTTTGTAGTATCGTAAACGGGACTGATGAAGATGAGGTATGAAGAAGATTTGGTAGATATGATCCAAGCTCACATCAAATTAGAAAAAGGCACTACAAGAAAGCTTAGGAAATTGGAAAAGGCTACCGCGAACTTGGCGGCAAAACTGTTTTTAGCTGAGATGCGGTTTGACACGGAGAAACACGTAAAGGTTTTACAGACAATGTTGGATTTAATGACAGGAAAGGAACCCGAAATAACCTCTAAAGCGCCTCAGCATGCACACGAAACCCTTTGGGGTAAAAGAATACACAGCTACGTTGATGCCCTAGTCGCAAAAAGGATGCTGGAAGGTCACGTAAAGGTTGAGACAGCCATGTTGAAACGTGTCGAAGAGGAAATAAAAAAGACCGATGACGACGCTTTGAAGCTGTTGTTCAAGCACATTGCCGACGATGAGACGAAGCACCACGAAATTATGGAAACTATACTTGAGAAAGCCTACGCAATGGGACCTTAAAATTGCGTGCGAAAATTACTATATACGCGTAGATCCCTAGAGTATATTCTGTCTTCTACTTTTCGTTTCGCACAGGTACATTTGGTTCTTCTTTGCACTTGCTCTACTCCTCTTACTTTTTGAAGAAATCTTTATAACCCAACGTTCTTATTGAAACAAAGGCGACGAAGCAAATAGAGAACAAAGGAAAGTTCGTATTGTGGGTCATAGGAAAAAGCACGCTCCGAAACGTGGTTCACTGGCCTATTTGCCTAGGGGGCGTGCTGCAAGTGAGGTTGGGAGAATACGTTTCTGGCCTGAGGTGAAGGAAGGGCCAGCTCTACTAGGATTTATGGGCTACAAGGCTGGAATGACCCACGTTTTTATGATAGAAGATAAAGAAGGGTCACCCAACTTTGGCAAAGAAATACTCCGTTCGGCAACTGTCATAGATACGCCTCCAATTTCAGTCTGCGCTCTCAGAGCCTATGTTAAGAATCAGAACGGCTTGCAGACCTTCACCGAGGCGTGGATGAAAAATCCGCCCAAAGACCTTAACCGGACCTTCACGTTGCCCGAATATTTCAATCCAGATCAAGGCTTAAAAAAGATGGAAGAAAACCTCGAAAAAATCGTGGAGTTTCGTCTCTTAGCTGCCACGCAACCACGACTCACACGAGTCCTAAAGAAGAAACCTGACCTAATGGAGATCAAGGTTGATGGAGGTTCTATAAAGGAGCAGTTTGAGCACGCGAAGAAGTTGCTTGGAAAAAACGTTTCTGTTACCGATAATTTCAAGGAAGGCCAATTCGTAGACGTAATCTCAGTGACAAAGGGGAAAGGCTTTCAAGGCCCTGTGAAACGCTGGGGGGTAAAAATACTCCCTCGAAAGTCTCGAAAGACCAAGCGCGGCGTGGCAGTGATTGGACCCTGGCACCCTACGCGAGTCCTCTATACCGTTCCGAGGGCAGGCCAAATGGGGTACTTCCAGAGAACAGAGTACAACAAGCGTATACTGAAAATCGGCGTCGACGGAAGCGAGGTAACACCAAAAGGCGGATTCCTACGATATGGTCCTGTCCAAGGAACCTACATTCTTCTGGACGGAAGCGTCCCCGGTCCAGCCAAACGTATCGTCCGACTTCGGCATCCAGCTCGTCCTCCAAGAAAGGTTTCCGAGACTCCACCCAAGATCACCTATACATCCTTGGAATCACCACAAAAATAGGTAGGACACAAAGATGGGCAAAGCTTCAGCCAAGATCTTCGATCTCAAAGGAAAAGCTGTCGACAGAATCAGCCTACCACCCATCTTTAAAATCGCGACGAGACCGGATGTTATAAAGAAAGCCGTTGTCGCCATACAGTCTCACCGTTTCCAGCCGCAAGGCAGAGACGTCTTGGCAGGGAAGCGAACTACCGCTGAGTCTCGTGGGGTTGGCTTGGGAATGTCGCGTATCCCAAGGGTGAAAGGCCCTGGTCAACGAGCCGCCTTCGCTCCCGGCACTGTGGGTGGTCGAGCTCCACATCCTCCGGTTGTTGAGAAGGAGATTAGAAAGAAGATTCCTCGAAAGGAGATGCGGCTGGCTCTACGGTCGGCAGTGGCGGCTACTGCTTCGAAAGACCAAGTTGCTTCGCGAGGGCACATTGTGTTTGATGTTCCAGACTTTCCTCTAGTAGTCGTAGATGAGATTCAGCGCTTGAAGAAGACCCGTGAAGTTGAAGAGACTCTTATGCGATTGGGGGTTTGGCCTGACGTCTTCAGGGTTAAGGAGAGCCGAAAGGTTCGGGCTGGCAAGGGTAAGAGGCGTGGTCGAAAGATGAAACAAGCAATCGGACCATTGCTCGTTATAACAGAAAATGGAGGAATCGTTGGAGCAGGACGGAACATTCCTGGAGTAGATATCGTCGCGGTTAACAACCTGAACGTGGAACTCCTGGCCCCTGGAACCCATGCTGGAAGATTAACAATGTGGACGAAATCAGCCTTTGAGAAGGTTGACGGAATGTTTGGAGAAGGTTAGTCTTGGACCCTTATGAAACCATATTGTATCCAGTAATGACCGAGGTTACGAGCCGCATCCTTGAAACCGAAAACAAACTGGTTTTCATCGTCAGCACCAAAGCCAAGAAGCCAGACATCAGACGGGCTGTGGAGGAACTCTACGAAGTGAGAGTACAGAGGATTAACACCCTTATCACCCCTAGAGGCGAGAAGAAGGCCTTCGTCAAGCTTCATCCAGACTACAAGGCGGTGGATGTGGCGATCAAACTCGGCATCCTATGACACTCATTATAAAGTCTTGGGCTGCGCCATGCAAGTGGCTCCTAAAATCCTTCCCATTGCAGTATTCGTTTTAGTTATAGGAGCGTCAGTAGGACTACTGATCTTCCCAAATTACATTTATCAGCTTCTCTTCTGGGTTGTGAAGGCTTTCCAGTCTGGAGGACTCATCGTCTTGTTTGCTGCTATGGTTGTTCAAGCTTTGGCTATCCCTATACCTTCTGAGTTTGTCTTGATATGTGGTGGAGCCGCCTTTGGATTTTTATCGGGATGGGTGGTGGGAGCGTTAGGGTCAGTGGTGGCGGCTCTCATCGGGTTCTACATTTCTCGGAAAGGAGGTCGATCTGTTGCCCTTCGGTTTGTTGGCAAGAGTGGAATGGAGTTTGCTGACAATTGGTTTAACCGTTGGGGAGTGTGGGCTGTCCTTTTGGGAAGAATTGCCCCGTTTATCCCCTTTGATGTAATATCCTACAGTGCAGGTTTGACTCAGATGAAGTTCAGAAGCTTTATGGGTCCTACGGTGGTCGGTACGTTGCCGAGGGCTCTATTCTACGCTTTTCTGGGGAGCTATTTTAGTGTAACACTCACGGAACTCATACAGTATTATCCTAATGTACCCCCTGGACTGGAGGAAACAATGTTCATGTTCAATCTAACTCTACTCGCAATAGTTGCGGTGATGGCGTTGATACTCCTAGTCTACTGGCTTGTCACGCGGCGGTACTCACAGCGTAAGAAGGCTAGAAGTAACTGAATTTGCATAGCGCGGTATGCTATGCGCGCGCATTCCATAAGCAGAAGCTATAAGAATCGCTCCGCAGTTTTCTTCAAACAAAGGTGATTCTGAAGTTGAATGAAAAGATGATCGCAGTCTGTGGTCTGGATTGCGGTCCTTGTGATATACGTAACGTAACTAGTGACGCTGAAGCTGCTACACGCATTGTTGCCTGGTTCAAGAAGGAAGGGTGGCTGAAGGAGAATGAGGGAAGAGAGGAGGTCATCAAGCGAGGTATGTATTGCAAAGGATGTCGCGGGGATCGTTCTGTACACTGGTCGTCAGACTGCTGGATTCTGAAATGCGGTGTTGACGACAAAGGACATGAGTTTTGCCACGAGTGTAGCGAGTTTCCATGTCAACGTTTAGAAGAATGGAGCCAGCAAAACGACAATTATGGTAAGGCGCTTGCCCGCCTCAAGAAAATGAAGAAGAAGCAGTAGCTATCCGAATTCCAAAGGAATTCATGCACGCTGTTTAGAAGTATGGTTTTTCCTAGGATCGCCATGCGCCCGCATGTTGCTTTGTCTTTAGTTAGGGCGAACCCTAAAGTATTTAAAAGGAGACTGAACTGTAGAACCTGATGTTCCACAGGAAGATGCAGTATCTTGGGTAAGCGAATCCGTGTTCAAAGGCGTGGCAGAGGGTCGCCAACTTTTCGAGCGTCTACTCATAAGAGGGTGGCTCCTGTGAAATATCCGTCGGCCTCTAAGGAGGAGTTGGGGCGGGTTCTTCATGGCCGAGTTATGGAGGTTGTTCACGATCCTGGGAGGGGCGCGCCTTTGGCTTCTGTTAAGCTTGAGACAGGTCAAACCTATCACACAGTTGTTCCTGAAGGAGTTTTTGAGGGGCAGGCAACTCAGATTGGAGGTCAGGCTGCGGTAGAGATTGGTAATGTTTTGCCGTTGGGGCAGATTCCTGAAGGGACAATGGTGTGTAACGTGGAGTTGTCGCCGAGTGATGGTGGTAAGCTTGCGCGGTCTAGCGGGGCTTATCTGACCGTGGTGGCGCATACTGGTGAGGGAACTATGGTGCGGCTGCCTTCTGGACGTACGCGGTATTTGAATGATTTGTGCTTGGCGACTGTGGGTGTGGTGGCTGGTGCGGGGCGTGTTGATAAACCTTTTTTGAAGGCAGGAGATAAGTTCCATTTGCTGCGGTCAAAGGGGCGCGTATATCCTCGTACGCGTGGTGTGGCTATGGTTGCTGCGGCGCATCCTTATGGGAGTAGTAAGCGTGGTGCGAAGAAAGTTACTACCGTGGGGCGGGGGGCTCCGCCTGGGAAGAAGGTGGGTTTGATTGCTGCTAGGAGTACCGGGAAACGGAAGAGGAGAAGGTAGCCTCAAGTTTGTAAATGTTTAATAGGCTTCAGCGAGTCAAGAGAGGTGGATGAAAGAGATGCCTAAGGAATTCATGTTTCGTGGTCGTACGATGGAGCAACTGGAGGGTATGTCTATGGATGAGTTTATTCTCTTGTTGCCTTCTCGTCAGCGGCGGAGTTTGCTGCGGGGTTTGACCCGTGAGCAGAGGGTTTTGTTGGAGAATGTTAGGATTGCTAAGCAGGCTGGCGGGGAGAAGGCGATGGTAAAGACGCATGCTCGGGATATGGTTGTTTTGCCTGAGATGGTGGGTGCAACTGTTTTGGTTCATAATGGGAAGGGATTTGAGGCTGTGGATGTGGTGCCTGAGATGATTGGACATTTTTTGGGGGAGTTTGCGATTACCAATAGTCCTGTGAAGCATGGGACGCCTGGTATTGGGGCTTCCAGGTCTTCGATGTATGTACCTTTGAAGTAGTATGTGTGCGTGCGCGCGCATTCCGAAGAACTTTCCAGCCTCCAACATCAAAAACTCACAATCTAAGTCCCTTAGCAAACTCTTCTTCATGTAGACAAGTTATGGCCTAACACAGAAGAGTTCATGTGAAAACAAGTTGCCTCTTTCTGTCTGTTAGGTTCTGTAGTTTGGTTCTGGTGGCTCTTTCTTCTTCCCCACCGGCGGAATCCTAGGAAGCGGAACAGGCGGGGGAATCTGCAAACTACGCGAAACAATCACCGACTCCAGAAACACCACATTCGAGATAGACTGCATAACCACTGGAGGCGGAGGCTTCTTCTCCCTACTCGCATCCCTCAATTTCTCAAGCTCCTTCTTATCACCACTGACACGAGCTCTCCCCCGAACACTAATCTGCGCAACACCAGGCGTATAACTAATCGAGAAAACAAAAGGAAATTCGATCAGACTCTCACCCTTCTCCTCCATCCCCACAATATTCAAATTCGTAGCCACCTTCACAGGCGGAATCGCCTTCCCAACATCCCAAAATCTCTCCGCAGAAATCTCCTTCAGAAAAACCCTCACCTGAACCATCTTATTCAGTGACCTCACGTCCCCTTCTCCACATCCTAAGCCACTCCACCCCGCTTATACCGCGTAAAACCACAATGCCCACACGCAAGACGATCACCATGATCCGCCATAAAAAACCCAGGACCACAACGTTCACAAAAAGGACGCAAACGCTCCACTCCCTCCTCACCAACCTTGTAGTAAGAAGAGACTTTCCTCGGTTTCCTAACCCTCTTCGCTACCTTCTCCCTAACCCTCTTCTTGGGCTTCTCAACTTCCTCCGCTAACTCCTCCGCGACTTCCGCAACTTCCTCAGCCTCTTCTCGCTTCTCTTCCTCAACACTTTCTTCACTCATTCAGGCTTTGCCTCCTTCTTCTCCACAGCAGGTTTCTCAGCAACCTCTTTAACCTTCTCCCTTTCCTCTTCTCCCTTGGGCTTCTCTTCTGCAGGTTTCCCCTTCTTCAGCTTCTCCATCGGCTTCTCTTTCGGCTCTTCCTCCACCTTCTCAGCCGATTCCACCTCTTTTGGCTTCTCAGGAGGCTGATTCCTCGCGACAATGTGTTCAGGCTCAACAAGCTTAGCATCCTCCACCCTATCATAGGCGTTAGCCTCTCCCACCGCCACCATCAACCCAGTCTTAGTGACCATCCTCTTAACATACACACACTCAGGATCAGCCTTCAACAATGCCGCAAGCTCCTTCCTCACCTCCAAACGAGGCGGAGTGCTCCCAGTATCCTTATGATCTACCTCAAAAACCACCTCTCTCCTTTTGAGCAAAGGATTGCGCTCCTTGGATGTAATCGTTATCTTCATCAGCACACTTCCATC
This sequence comes from uncultured Candidatus Bathyarchaeia archaeon, assembly GCA_964347855.1. Lineage (GTDB taxonomy): Archaea > Thermoproteota > Bathyarchaeia > Bathyarchaeales > Bathyarchaeaceae > CAYGAE01. The sequence continues at coordinate 20,447 of CAYGAE010000008.1, read as the reverse complement.
GCGTCTACAACATGACGAACTCTACCTATAGTCTTTTCCGTAACCCTAACCGCAACTACGCCCTTTCCAGGCTGTCCATAAACCACCAACGAATTCTCAGGTGCACACAGAACAGCCACCATCGTGAACAGGTCCTCTTCACCATCAACCAGAATCCTCGTAACTCCCTCCAACCTCAACGCCTTCTTCATGACATCCCACGCCTCCTCAGTCAGCACTCCAGGAGGATTCCTCACATAAAAGGTTCGATCAACCTCCATCTCAAACGGCTCTACCGGCTTCCTCAAGACCTTATTATCAACCACCGATATCTGCGGATAGATGCCTCCCTTCCTCATAGCCCCAGAGACCAGGTCACCCACAGAAATAATCTTCACAGGCGTTTCCTTCTCAATCAGCTTTTTCAACGTTCTAGTTGTTTCCTCAAAGGATCCTTCAATTAGAAGGCCCAGGGGCGATTTCAGTTCTTTGCGTAGGTTAGGCGTGAGCCGACGTATCTCCATCACCTTACACGAAGCGCGTAACGCCCCTTCTTCTTCACTTCCATCCCTTTGGCTATGGCCGATCCTTCAGGGTCGAAGATTATCACCAGACCACTAAAGTCGTCACTTAAACCCGTAGCTTTACAGTCGGGGCACACAGATCCTGTGGATATGCGATGGCACTCTCGGCAGGCTTTCTCGCTCATGCTTCTTTGCTCCTGGATTTTTCAGTCGTCTTCGTTTCTTCTGCTCCAGCTTCCTTTGTCTTTTCCACATCTTTTCTGATCCACTCTATCTTTCCTAAGAAGGGCTGCCTTGCGGTTACGCCGATCTTTCCCGAACTTCCGCCACGTCCCAACGAGACTGCTGTCACCCTGACTCTCACGTGATCTCCAGTCGTGAGCTTTCTCCTAGTCTCCTTGCCCATAAGCATCCCTTGCCTTTCGTCGTGGGAAATATAGTCATCCATAAGTTGGGAGACGTGGAGCAAAGCATCGATGGGTCCTACACGGACGAAGGCTCCAAAGTCAGCTATCTCAACCACCTCCCCCTCAACTACCTCCTGAATCTTCGGATAAAAGGTCAGTAGGGAGAACTCAGCCCTATGATAGGTGGCCCCATCTCCAGGGATAATCTTCCCAACCGGGTTGACTCTTATGTCAGTCACAGCTACGACGTAGCCTAACTCCGCGTCAACCATACCCTCGTATTTCATTTTAAGTTGCTCATGACCCACTGTTTTAATGGGTTCTCCAAACTTTTTTGGTGGTATGCGAATAGTGTCTTCTAATGTCACGATCTTGAACATGAGCCACACCTACAACGGGTAGTCTTTCTCGCTAATAATCAAACACTTAACTAGACCTACTATCAAGGAACACTGCCCTCTATTCCTGAATGGAACTTTTGCCTCTCATAAAACACTACAGAATATATAACCCTACCGTAAACATCATTGTTGCGGTTATAACGATGCAACCAATATCCATCTTCGTCACAGCTTTTCTTTCGCCCGCTATTGTCTTTCCTGATTGCGCGCGCTCCATTGGGAATTCAAGGAATACTGCCCTCGATCTCTAGACGGGACCTTTGCCGCATATAAACAACGGCCACATTTAGATCTCTTAGTCTTCTCCTAAGCATCCGATCATTCGTGGCCACGGGACACTTCCACTCAGCTGCGACTCGAACAACAACGTCGTCATTAGTCTCTTCAAAGCTCCTTTCAACAGGGACTAGGCGACATTTCTCGGCAAGCCTAAGCGCTAACGACGCTTGGCGACGCATCTTTGGAACTCCACCTTCGGCTATTCTGACAAGCTCCTCATATGTTGTGGAGAGGATAACTGGATCCAGCCTTTGACCGAGGAGTCCTGTCAGCTCTTCGAAAATGTCTAACTGAAATTGTGACGGAATGAGAAGGAAATTTGAGTCGAGGATCACTTTTGTGACCAAGGTCTTTACCAAACAGCCTTCCGGAGGAATCCGATCACTGACCTTTAATGATGCCGTAACCAATGAGGCGCCATCTGCCAGCCATTTTCCTGCTCAATGCAGCCCGAGAACCTTCTTCGACGCAGACAGGTCTAGCCAGTTGCAGCTCGATTGTGCCTTTTTTGATGGAGGTGACGCTTCCAGCGGTTATTGCTGTTCCAACGTCCAGGAGGAGACGTTCGTTGGGGCGAACCTCGTCAACTTCAGCAAGTTCCTTGGTTCCTATTGCTCGCTCGAAGAGGTGGGGCTCCAGGGTCAGCTGGGACTTTGTTGAGGGAAGCATCTCAGGCTTTCCGACCAGATTTCCTGTCAAGCCATCTGCTCTGGTTAGGGATGGATCAAGCAGGGTTCCGATGCCAACGAGTCCTCCGCTGCGGGCCTCTTGGACCGCTTTTCCCCCTGCATGGAGACTGACAATGTCGGCGCGTAGGGATTCGTAATGAGGCTTTCCTTTCTTTTCCACTCGAACGCCCGGACGGATCTCTATCTTATCTCCTTCCTTAAATTTGCCTTGAAGAATGGTGCCTCCAATCACTCCTCCTACTAGATTCTTTGCAGTGGTTCCTGGCTTGTTTACGTCAAAGGAGCGTACAATGTGCATTCTTGGGGGCTTCGTTGGGTCTCGACGGGGGGTGGGAATGTGTTCTTCCAAAGCTTGAAGAACAGTGTCGATGTTCACGGCGTGTTGGGCGGATATTGGAATTATAGGTGCATTTTCTGCTGCAGTTCCTTTTACAAACTCAACTATTTCCTGGTGGCTCTCTAAAGCTCGTTTCTCGTCGACTATGTCTATTTTGTTTTGCGCAATGATGAGGTTCTTTATTCCTGTGATTTCAATGGCAGCCAAGTGTTCTCGAGTCTGGGGTTGTGGACACGGCTCATCTGCCGCAATAACTAGTATAGCTCCGTCCATGACTGCCGCCCCAGAAAGCATTGTTGCCATTAGAGCTTCGTGACCCGGTGCGTCTACAAAACTCACTGCACGAACGAACTCGCTTGGCGAACCACAGTGGGCGCAGGTGGGTTCTGTTGAATAGGACTGTGGTGGTTTGCATTTTGGGCACTTGTAGATGGGGGCGTCTGCGTAGCCGAGTTTGATGGTTATACCTCGTCGCAACTCCTCGCTGTGTCTGGCGGCCCAAACTCCTGTTATGGCTTCTACTAATGTGGTTTTTCCATGGTCCACATGTCCGATCGTTCCAATGTTAGCCTCGGGTTGTTTAGGCAGCTTTTTCAGTTGTCTCACTTCCAGTCTTTCTGGGCTTCTGAGCTTTTTTGGGTTTTTTCGCCTTCTTCGGTTTCTTCGCCGCCTTCTCAACAACTTTCATGTTGATTTGAACGATGTCTTCGGTGATGACGCTTCCTCTGAGAGTTTTTCTCTGCCGCTCTCCTTCTCTGGAAGGTTTGAAGCCTACACCTTCGCTCAAAATGACGCTGACTCGGACTCCCCCGTGAATGTTGGGTCTCATGGGAAAACCGTCTTTATCGGACCCTCCGGTTATCTTGAGCTTGTGTCCAGACATTCCGATAACGGATCCATCAATTACTTCCCCCAGTCTTCTTCCCACCAAAGGGACTGCCCGGGGGCCCTCTGTTTCAACTGACTTTGATTCACCTGTTTCCGGATCGGAGATTATCACTTTGAATTTTGCCATGAGCGAAGATTGCTCCTTTCTGGAATCGATTCTAGGATGTTACTCAATAGAGACCTTCATTTATTAAGCATTCTATCTTCATAACCAGCTTCTGTAAACCAGTTTCTTCAGAGTCCCAAGTCTTTTCGATTAGCCACATCTAACTAGTCTGTGGTTGGGCTGTTTTGGGATTCTTTTTCCTCGTGGTTGTATACACGACCAAGATGATGATTGACCCTGCAGAGACTATGGTTGCGATGAGAACTAAAGGAAGTAGCCTCAAGAGCTCGTTCCAAAGGCTAGTGGGGCTCGTTGAAACAATTTCGTGCTGCTCGTAAATATAGTAATCGTGCTCCTGTAGAAATTCTTTGTATCTCCTCGAAGAAGCCACGTAATCGGTTTTACTAACATTCATGTACTGAATCACCGTTGGCATAGTTACTGCTGCTCCCTTTATTGCGTTGAGCGGGTTAGAGAGTCCACCCGGCGCCGTCACAAAGGTAAGATCAACCGGCAGCCATCCCCATGGCGGAATATATACCATTGACCAACCATGCCACCCAATTCGCCTTGAGACAACCGTCACGTGATCGTTCCAGTAGGTTTCTCTTGAATGCGCCAACGCCGGCAGGTAAATGCATCCAACTTGTAAGTACGCAGGGATTCCAAGGATACGACAAAGGGTGATTAACAGAATCGCTTGATCGTCGCAGTCTCCTTCTTTCTCGGTCAACGTCTCATTTGCATACCAAGGCATTTCATGCGAATCTTCCGGGTACTCGACACTGTCATCTATCCAGGCAACTAAACTCTTGACCATCGTCAGTACCTTTGTCTCACCATTTGTGACATTATAAGCGACTTCTTTAAGCGCTGGATCATCGATGAGCCAGTTCTCTTCTGCTTCAGTGTAATTTCTTTTTAGTTCCTCAGTGATATCTGCAAGGGTTCCTGATTCCTCGTCACTTATGTTTTCTGGTAGCAGACGCGCTTGTGAAATCGCGTCATATGTGACTGTGTAGCTCATGTTTTCGCCTGGTTTGAGTTCTGATTCTGGAAAATGTAGGACCGCTAAGGGGTTTCCGTCGTCGTCAGGTTCCTGCATGTCTATGGAGTGGGAGTAATTTGTGAGCTGAACCGTCTGCCATGTGTTATTCATGAATAGGCTGATCGCTTTGTCGTCATGAGTAAGATTCCAGTTACTTGTACCCATATTAGAGAACGTGACACTCATAGAGATGACAAAGCTAGAGTTTTGGGACGCACCCTTCACTGCCACCAAACATTCAGAGGCGAACGCTGAAAGTAAAAGAAAAACACAAAATGCGACGCCGATCCTTTTCATGGGGCCATTTCTCTTCTAGAGTGTCTAAACGTGCATCTTCTTTCAAATCGTGTTCGTTGAAGATAAGGATATCGAAAAAAGAAGATATTCTGGTTTTCGATATATGCCGAGTCGAGAAACAAATCATATATTAATATACAAGATACTCTAACCTTGAGGGATCAGTCATGGCTGCTCAACTCGGGGTTTTAAGTCTTCTCCTCCTCCTTCCAGGTGTCATAGTAGTTCTTCTGCGACACATTGATGACGCGGAAGACATTGAAAGGAAAGAAATGCAGAAACTTATCGTTGACGCCTTGAAAGGCTGATTAGGGAGGGCCCTATCCCTTCTCTCGTAGGCGACCATCTATTTAGGTCGCTTATACCAAGGTTTCTAGACGATTCAATTCTGGGACTGTTATTCTACGTGGACTCTGAATAAGTCTACGTCAGTTTTCATTTCTCTGGTGACTTCTAGGAATTCTCTGACTGATCGCTCTACGTCTCTCGACTGGGTTATGTACCGTCCAACGATGATTATGTCTGCTCCACTCGCCAAGGCTTCTGGTGCCGTTTCAGGAATTATCCCACCGGCGACTGCTATCAAGAACTTTTTATCCTTGAAAGCTTCGCGCAGTTCCTTAATGAGGTACCAGCGGGGTTTTCCAGTCTTCTCCACGTCGATAGCACGATGTATAATCACGATGTCAGGTAACTCCCTGAGAGCTTGAAATGTCTTAACTGGGTCTTCGACGTTCATTGTGTCTACTGAGGCGTATATTCCGAGTCTTTGTGCTTCATAGATGAACTTATCTAATGTCTTTGGGGCTGCGAGTCCTGAAGCCACTACCGCATCCGCCGTTTCTTCAAACGCCAAGTCGACCTCTACTTTTCCAACGTCAAGAGTTTTTAGGTCGGCGACTATGAATACGTCTCTGGCCAACTCTCTCAGATCGCGAATTACCTTTACTCCATACTTCTTCAACAGCGGTGTGCCGACCTCTAGGATGATTCTGTCGCTTCTCGGCATCTGGCTTATAATCTTCTTGGTTCGTTCAAGGCTTGGGATATCAAGGGCTATCTGCAGGTAGGGTGGTCTCCACAGTCTTGGAACACTGAAGCCCATTATCGGATGCTTCGCTCTGTCTTTGTCGTAGATTATCTTGTCCAGGGGAGGATATTTCACTAGAGCCCTTTTTAGAGCCAGCTTTGTTGCTCCGTAATTGTACTGGTAAATTCTTCTGTAGTCTTCTGCCTCTGGATGTACAAAAACACTGGCTATGATCAACCAGTCGTCAATCTTATCTTTCGGTATGACGCCTTCCTCCACCGAGTCAGCAACCGCTTTAGCCACAGCTGCTTGAGCGGGACCAAATATCCTTCCAGCCTGTTCAAGATTTTTCACTGTGACCTTTGGAACCAGAAGCGTATGCGGCTTTGGAGGAAGATTTGGCCTAATCACCGCAAGGAGGGGCGTATGTCCCGCCGACAGATTCGACAAACCGTTGGCGAAGGCTTCTCCTATAGGCCCTTCCTTGTCGCCGATTACCAAGTCGACATGCGCAACCTCGTTTCCTTCACCAGTTAACGCCTCACCTATCAGATAAACGAACTCATTGGGTTTTCTTATGGCCTCTGCCACTCTCGACTCTCTCTCACCAACCTCCTCAAATCCGACATCAAACTCTTTCATCCATCTATAAAGTGTATCGCGATGTACTCCCAACATTTCCGCCGTACCACTAATTGTCGGCTTTGTCGAACGACTCTTCCTTGCCCTTTTCATTTCTCGTTCTCTTTTCTTCGCTTCCGCAAGTAACCGGATGAATTCTTCCCGGTTTTCCGGCTTTTTTCCGTTAGATTCCGACACAGTACTACTCCCTGCAAGTGGTTATGGGGGAAGAAGTATTAAAACCTGTCGGATTCTGTAGCTAAGAATTCCCAAATATTACGACAAAATGTGAGAAATACGGCAATTATCGGTCTTGCAAGGGTATTTCTTGTTTCTATACGACAGTTTATCGAACGGACTATTGTGGATACTTCTTGAAAGTTTCGTGGACGGCTCTTTCAAAGGTTTGAGCAGAGCTGGTCGTAAATCCAACTAAGACTATTTCTCTCAAAGAGGTTCCTAGGTCGATCTGTTTCCTCGCTTCCTCTACCATGGCTGCAGCGGCTTCGTCAAGGCTGACGCCTCCGACCCCAGTACCCATTCCCGGGAAGGCAACGCTCAGGATCGCCAACCGTTTAGCGCATTCTAGGGCGCCTCTCATCGCCAGCTCCACGTTTTTCACACCAATACGCATAGCAGGTCTCTCCATGGTTGGAGCGTGAATCACGTGTCTTGCGCTCAACCGTCCCGCCCCTGTGGCTACAGCCTTTCCAACCGGGACTGGCGCCTTTTTCACTGCCTCATCTTCGATTTCCCTTCCTCCCGCTCTCTTTATGGCTCCCGCAACTCCGCCGCCCATTACCAGCATGCTGTTTGCAGGATTCACGATGGCGTGGACTCCCTGCTTCGTGATGTCGCCAGTTGCCACAACGATCTTTACACCCTTATAGATATGCTCAGAAGCAACCATCCGTCTTTTCATCCCATTAAATCCTTTTTTGCGGGTTTTCTCATAAACCTTACTCCAGAATGGAGGGGTACGATCATAAGTTATAGTGCTATAAATTCGCAGAACGAGAAGCTTAAGCTTTAGAACTTGAATATATTCTGAATCTTGGGGGGCTTAGTTTGCTCGACCTGCAGGCTGTAAGAAAGGATTTTCCAATCCTAGAAACTGGCGTAATCTATCTAGATAGCGCCGCGACGAGTTTAACTCCAGAGCCTGTGCTACAAAAGATGCTGGAGTACTATCACCAGTACAGAGGCAACGTGGGACGAGGCGTCCACCGCCTCTCTCAAAGGGCCAGCGAAGAAGTTGAACACGCGCGCGCCAAGGTTGCGAACTTCATTAACGCGAAGTCAGAATCCGAGATAATAATGACCAGAAACACCAGCGAGGGAATAAACACAATTGCACAGGGCTTAGATTGGAGGAAAGGGGAAAAAATCGTCACTTCAGTTATTGAACATCATTCCAATTTTGTCGTCTGGCTCAGAGCGAAAAGACGCTTCGGCGTAGACTTGGAGATCATTAAGCCCAGTGAGCCGACTTCGTGGGGACTCATGGATCCAGCCGACTTGGAGAAGGTGATCGACGACAAGACTAGGCTGGTGGCCGTCACCCATGTCTCCAATGTCTTAGGCTCGATCACTCCCGTTAGAGAAATATCTGAGATAGCACATGAACATGGAGCCTACATCCTTATAGATGCCGCTCAATCAGTTCCCCACTTAAAGGTGGACGTCCAGAAGGTTGGGTGCGACTTCCTCGTCTTCAGTGGCCACAAAATGTGTGGACCAACAGGCGTAGGCGTTCTATACATTCGAGAAGAACTCATGGAGAAGATTGAACCCCTCTGCATCGGCGGAGGAACAATGGCTGACGTCAGCCTCGACGACTACAAGTTTAACAAGGGTCCACCACGCTTCGAGGGCGGAACTCCCGCCATAGCCGAGATCATCGGCCTAGGATGTGCTGTGGACTACCTACAGAAGATTGGGATGGAAAACATTGAGAAGCACGAGAGAAAGCTCACGAATCAAGCGTATGGGAAACTGAGTGAAATCTCGAAGGTTGAGGCGTACGGTCCTGGACCTAAACACAGAGTTGCGATAATGTCCTTCAATGTGGGCGACTTGAACCCCCACGATGTGGCCTTAGCCCTCGATGTTTCGGCAAATATTATGGTGCGTTCGGGGCACCACTGCGCCCTTCCCCTCACAAAGACCCTTATCCATAAGCCTGGTTCTGTCCGAGCTTCTGCCTACTTATATAACACAGAAGAAGAGATAGACAAATTCATCTCAACCGTCCGAGAGCTAGCCCAGACTTTGACAGGGTAGTTGTCTACATGTCTTCTGAGGAGGATAGCAGCTCCTCCAAAATCTTCTCTGCAGTCGCTCTTTCTTCTAGCCCTTTGAGAAGTAGTTTTCCGGTTATGAAGACGCTGATCTCCTTGCCTCTATATCGAGCTTTGGTTAAGACCCCTGAAAGGGCACGCTCAACCTTGGAGTTCTTCAGTATCCGCTTGATGGCTTCCTCCCTTTTGGCATATTTCAAAACAACGATGAAGTCATGACCCTCTCCACAAGCTTCTTCGAGTCTGCTCACGTACTCCCGAAGCAGTCGGCTTTGACTGGGCATCTTTTACTCTTTCTTCCCTCTAGCCCTTTCTGAGAAGGTTCTAACCTTGTTTGAGAGAGCCTTGACTAACTCCTCTTCTTCCAAGGCATGTTTCTCTTCCAACGTTAACTCATCAGGTAGCCAACTTGGCTTTTCATCCTTCTGCCTGTAGAACTCCCTGATCGCTCTTCTTAGGGCGCCGACTGACAAGATTCCGCAGTGGAACTTCACGGAGGGTAAGCCTCCAACCTCGTCTGCAACATCCTTCCAACCGATCTTCCAAGCATCCTCGATTTTCTTGCCTTTGACCATCTCCGTTGAAATGCTGGCAGTTGCAATGTTAGCGGCGCATCCGTAGCTTTCAAAGGTTCCTTTTTCTATCACCTCATTTTTGTTTATTTTCAGGTAGATGGCTATCATGTCTCCGCAAGCTGGGCTTCCGGCGATCGCCGAAACGGTTGCGTCTTCCATTCTGCCGAGATTCTTTGGATTTCTAAAAAGGTCAAGTAGTTTCTTGCTGTAAGGTAAAGGAACTCGTGCCATCTCACATATCACTTCCCAGTTGGGATCATCCCTCTGAGTCTTTCAACCGCTTCAGGCAGGACTTTCAAAACGTACTCAATGTCTTCGTCAGTATGGTATCTCGTCACCTTCATTAATATGCTTCCGTGGGCTTCCTCAAATTTTCTTCCGATGGCTGTTAGAACATAGCTTGGTTGCAGAAGTAGCCGTGTGCACGCGCTTCCACTTGACACATAGACACCCTTCAAGCTCAGTTCAATTGTTAGCGCCTCACCTTCGCAGTGCAGGAAACTGATGTTGACGTTGTCTGGGGCTCGCTTGTCCTCTTCTGGGCCATTCAAGAGGGTTTCAGGTATTCCTTCAAGAATGTCATCCATCAACCTGTCTCGTAGGGTCTTCATGTGGACCACGTTTGAGTCAAAGTCCTTGAATGCAAGCTCGGAAGCTTTCAGGAATCCCATTATTAGAGGTGTGTTCTCCACTCCAGGCCACAGCTTCTGTGTTCCAATCTGTCCTTCCAAGAGCCGCTCAACCTTTACTCCATCTCTAACGTAGAGGGCTCCGATCCCTCTTGGACCAAGGATTTTGTTGCTGCTTAGGGTCATCAAGTCAACTCCCAGGTTGTCAACGTCTATGGGAATTTTCCCATAACCATCTGAGGCGTCAGAATGGAACAAGACCTCAGGAAACTTCTTCTTGATGGTTTCCACAGCTTCTTTGATGGGTTCGATGGTTCCAATTTCGTGGTTGACGAGTGCGAAGCTGACAAGGATAGTCTTCTCATCAACAATGTTAGAAAGTTTTTCCAAGTTTATGAAGCCTTCTCTATCAACTGGAACTTTACTGACCTTGAAGCCATATCTTTTAAGGATATTCGATGAGAAGTCTATACTCAAGGGCTCTATTTCTGAAATAACTATCTTTGTGCCCTTCCGTTTATTCGCTAATGCCGTGCCAATCAAAGCTAGATTATTGGCCACGGTTTCGCTTGGAGTGAAGTTTATCTCCTCTGCGGAAGATGCGCCGATGTACTTCGCCATCTGTTGAGACGCCTTTTGAATGGTTTCGAAAGCCATCCATCCGGGTTTGTGGGTTACCGTTGGATTGCCGTAGGCATTTTCGGAGAAATACGGGATTATTGCCTCTACTATTTCTATCGGCACAGGACCTGAGTTCTCTAGATCCAAATAGACTTCTTTTTCTAACCCTTGATGGGCTTTGATCAAGTCTTCGACGCTTTCTGTCAATCCTTAACACTCCAAAACGGGATTTGGGCATCTTTGTTAACTATATAAGGCTGTTATTATTGATTTGTATATCTGTATCGGCAAAACACAAAATTTCATCCAAGCGGTCAGTCTTATGCCAGCACATGAGACAATGGAAACAGTCACATCAGAAGTCAAAGTTTGTCGCAAGTGTCCTTTGTGGAAGAAAAGACAGAATGCTGTTCCAGGAGAGGGAAACATTAAGACTCCTGTCCTGTTCATCGGCGAGGCACCAGGTTATTGGGAAGATGTGAGAGGCAGACCCTTCGTAGGCGCTGCAGGCAAACTCCTCGATGAGATGCTCTCAAATATTGAACTTCTCAGAGCAGATGTATACGTCACAAATATCGTGAAGTGTAGGCCTCCCGGTAACCGTGATCCCAGACCCCTTGAAATCAATACTTGCACCCCGTACCTGAATCGACAGATCAGGATAATCAAGCCCCAGTTCGTCGTAACTCTTGGAAGACACGCATCTTCATACGTCTTCCATAAAGCTGGCGCAGAAGTTGCCGCAATCACCAGAATGCGCGGAAGAGTTTATGACTTGAACATTCTGGGCTTTAAAATTCGTGTAATTCCAATGCTTCATCCCGCAGCCGCCTTGTACAACGCGAAATATAAGCGATTCCTTACAGAGGATTTCGATCGCCTTCGTGGGTTACTGGGTGAGTCTACTCTGCTTCGCGAATGAGTGCGCGTTCGTTAACTCTCGTAGTCGTTGGCGACTGAAAGAGGGAAGAGAAAGGATATTATGTTTTTTGCTTCTATTATACCGAGGAGATATGTAAGTTGTCTTTCCGACTCAAAATGGATCGCTCTCTAAGGCAGACTGGTTCTAATATCGTATTAGCCCTTGATCCGCCATCGGACGAGCCACGTCGTCTGTTGTCTCAAAGCGTTGACATACTGAACGTGGTGCATCCGTACCTCTGTGCGGTGAAGACAAATCGTCAGTTAGTTCTTCCCGTTGGCTTATTTAATGGAGTGCAAGAGATTGTGAACTTGATTCATGATCTGGGACTGCTTGCGATAATGGATTGCAAGATCAACGATGTGGGATATACCAACCGTGCGATAGCCGAATCTTATTTTGAGGCTGGGTTTGACGCGGTGATCGCCAATCCTTTTGTGGGTTGGGACGGAGGGCTTCAGCCAGTTTTTCAAGTTGCTAAAGAGAAGGGTCGCGGTGTCATTCTCCTCGTTTACATGAGCCATAAAGGTGCCAGAGAAGGATATGGTCAAAAGGTTCACACCTCAATGACTGGGAAGCCGACTTCGCAATACGTCGTTTTTGCTGAAAAGGCGCTGTCTTGGAACGCTGATGGCGCAGTTGTCGGCGCGACCTTTCCAGAGAAGATAAAGGAGGTCCATGCGATCTTGGGGGACCGTGTTCCCATCTATTCGCCTGGTGTTGGGGCCCAAGGGGGACAGATTCAGTCTGCTCTAGTGGCTGGAGCACGCTATCTCATAGTTGGGAGATCTATAACGCTTGCGGAAGATCCTGCTGAGACTGCGAAACTCGTCCGCGATTCTGCTAGGGGCTATTTGTGAAAGTGGCGGTTAGCATCGTTCCTATTCTTGTATTTCCTCGAAAGGGACTTCTCCTGGCGGACGGCCAGGACACCAGGGTCCAAAAACTGAAGGCTTCTATTCTTCTCGTCTAGCCCACAACTCTCTCTTCAGCATATCTCTCACGGCTGCTCGAATAGCGGCGCTGCGGCTGGGGTACATACCGGATCTTACCAGTTCATCAAGACCTTCTAAGTAAGCTTCAGGAAGTAGAACCGTTACAAGTTTCAACAAGTTTCACCTCAAGGCTTAGAGCTATGCATTATACTTGTAGAGCGAGAGGATATATTCTTTTTCAAAGACCTGTGGAGCTCGGCCTCTATGAGAAGACAAATCTTTCCCAGTTGGATTTCCGGCGAGTCATCAACCGAGAGACTTGAACTGCAGGTTTCTTCTATCTGTTTTCATCATATTGTCATGGATGAAACAATGAATATAGTCTTTGCGAGCGTCATTCATCATGAGATTCTGCGTTGGAAAACAAGAGAGAGAAGGAGAAAACCCGAGAAGCAGACGTTTTACTGAAGTTCTTGAACTCCAAAGTCTATAAACTGCTAATCGAATATCTCGCCGAAACAGACAGGGATCGGAAGAAGGGGCTCAAGAAAAAACTGGATGAGGAGATGGAGAGGTATAACAAGGAATGTCTCATAGAATATGCCATCACCATCGATTACTGGGATAGTCTCCTCAAGTGCTATCGAAACCTAAAATGGGATGGGTAAATAAACGCGATTATCTGGGCTCTTCTTTGTTTGTGGCATGTAGGCCTTTAACCACTTCTTGAAAGGCGCCGTATACTTCATCTACGTGTAAGACCGACTGCTGCATCTTTTTATGGACTACACCCATAGACAACACAACGGCGCCCAAAGTTTCGCTTATTGGAGTAGGTTCCGGAAACGTGATCAAAGCTAGACCTAGCTTGATGAGCCTTGATTGGTCATTCTTCTTCCACATGCGTCTGACTGGTCCCAAATCCTTAGCAATGGCGTTCATGGCGTCAAGGGTCTCTTGATAACTTAAGCCCAACTCCCGCAACGTTAGCGCAGCATTCTTCAGCTCTTTAAGGTTCACAAACTATCCCAACAAGCTCTGAAGTAATGTAAAGCATAACTAGAGCACAAAAACTTTAACTCGCTCACGGAATGATTACGACCCAACTCATAGCTTTCTAAGGAGAGAAATCTTTTAAGAAAACTAACAAAAACTTCCTTGCTGCCTACCATTTTTTAGCGGAACATAGAAATCCCTTCAGCATTCAATTCGTTGACCACTCGTCCTATTCTTATATTTTATAAAGGCAACTATGGTAGGTGTTATGCGTCAACCCTGTTTGGTGCCCCAAGTGCCGATTGAAAGATATGGCTACATTCTTCTAGCTAATGAAAAATGGTGGAAGCGACTGTGTAGCCAAAACAGGGCTGGCAAAACCATCCAAGCCTTTGTTCGCAGAGGATTGGTTGGACCCAAGAATACCAAGCTTATTCTTTTCTACGTAACACATCCGCTCAGGGAAATTCGAGGATATGCTACCTTCATCCAGCGTGTCACTGGAGATGCCCGAGATCTTTGGAACATCTACAGCCACGAAGCGTCCCTCAAATCCTACAGAGAATACCTCGACCTTCTGCAAGGACGCCTGAAAGCCAGCTTCATACGGTTCAAAGACCTGCATGAACTCAGCACGCCTATTCCGGCACGCACCATCTCCCAACTGACGGGAATAGAAAGAATGCCTCGAAGCGGCACCTATATAAGCAAAGAAATGGCGCATGAGTTGGTCAGAGGCTAGCGAATTGCGGCAATTTAGTCCTAAAAGCTTTGTGGACAAGCAAGTAAGCCAGATTAAAAACGTGGTCGGCAGTGATCGAGCGTTGATCGCGGTTTCTGGAGGCGTCGACAGCACGACCTGTGCGGCACTTACCCACTTGGCTATAGGAAGGAACCTCCTATGTGTGACGCTTGACGACGCTTTTATGCGGAGTAGTGAACCGAAAGAAGTTGCTCGACTTCTTTCTCAGCCTCCCCTAAATCTTCCCGTACAGATACTCGATGTTCGAGAACGCTTTTTGACGGCTTTGAAAGGGCTCACGGATGCTGAGGAGAAGCGTAAAGCATTTCGAGAGGCCTTTTATCAAACTTTAAGCGAGGCCGCTGAGAAGGAAGGCTTTCGATTTCTGGTGCAGGGCACTATACGTGCGGACATAGACGAAACCACTGGGGGCGTAAAGACTCAGCACAACGTTCTCTCGCAGATGGGAATTAACCCTATTGAGCGTTACGGATTCCAAGTCATCGAACCGCTTGTCGCTCTGTATAAGCCGCAAGTCAGAAAAGTCGCCAGATACTTGAAGGTCCCTGCAGAACTATCTGAAAGACAACCCTTTCCCGGGCCAGGTCTATCAGTAAGAGTTGTTGGAAAAGTTCGGATTGACAAACTGGAGTCTCTCAAAAAGGCTACCGCAATCACCGAAGAAAATCTGGCTAAACATCAGCCCAGCCAGTTCTTTGCAGCGATTATTGACAACGAGGAACTGCCACAATTTCCCAGGCTGGTGCATATAAAGGAAAGGGTCAGTCGATTTCTGAATGTTCCGTCGAGGAATGTGTCTCTGAGGGTCTTTCGAGACAGAGCGACGGGCGTGAAGAGTGGTCAACGACGCTACGGAGAGATTGGGGCAATCAGAGTCTCCACCGAAAACGGCAAGATCTATCAGCCGCCTATCAAAACCCTGGTCGCGCTCCAAGAGGAAGTGATCAGAGAAACCCAATCTTTCGCGCGAATTTTATATGCTATCCACGAGGGAGTGGAGAGAAAACCTTATGCAATCGCTTTGCGAGCCATTCAGACTTCTGATTTCTTATCAGCCCAAGTGTCAGAAATCCCCTGGACAACCTTGAACGAGGCTGCGCAAAGGATTCTTAAAGCGTGCCCAAATGCTTCAAGTGTCTACTACGACGTGACGCCGAAACCACCAGCAACAATCGAAATGGAGTGAAAGTATTCTCATCGCCCTTTTCCGTCCTACAGAGACTCCTCTATTCGAAATACATAAAGGCTTCAACCGGTGCTAGATGATGAGCGGGAGTGGCAGGAATGGTGCGCGTGAGAGTTCAGAGAATAGAATCAATACGTGACCCACAAGGGAATTTGGGGAAGCGTATAGAACTGATCGAGGAACATAGAGTCCCAAGATTCGCCATAAAACCTCGAACAGAAGAGGCTAGAATGGCTCAAGATATTGTTCAAGTGCTGCAGCAGCAACTACCAGTTCTCACTACAAAACCCCAGTTTGCGTTCCCCAAGGTGATTCTGTTCTTAACCGAACAAGAGTACGAGAAGCTCGGCATAGACTTTGACGTGAACCAAATTTATGAGCTCGAGCTCTCAGACGAAACCATCAGATTCCAAAAGGTGTAGACCGCCGAACACAAGTTAAGAGAAAGTACACAGTTCCTTCCTTACTGCCCGCAACGAAGGATGTTTCGGATGAAATGAGAGAGCGAACATCACACTTTTGATCGCATGACAAACATCGTCTTCACTCCAATCTTTGCCCCAGTCACAGTAGACAGGAATCTCGTCGTCATCATGATCGTGTCTATAATAAACGTAAACTGAAAGAAGCTTTGTTCTTCTAGCGACTTCGATTTCCATTTTTATCGTTTGGGCAATCTTGACCACAGCAGATCCCACGACTCTTACGCGGTCACGAAGGTTCGATGACGGTGGCGTGTATATGAGGAACTTGCCGTTTGCAGATAACATGGACTTGTCACCTTATGATAACACGTCACCTTCAATCTGGTCTTAAGGGTGTCGAAGCAACGACATGAAATATAGCGGAGAGAGAGCACGGTGAAACTATCAGATGTCAGAGTCTTTTCGTGTGAGTACAGAAGGATAATAGAAAGAAGAGGTGTCTCACGTGGAAGAACGCTCTAAAGGATGTCGCGCGCGCAAAAACAACAGGTCCCTTTGCTTGTATGCATTGCACGTGCAAACACTCTTAACGTAAAGAGCGCATCATCCACTGTCGCGCGTGACCGTTCCGTCCCGCATGTGATACTTCACGTCAGACGCTTTGGCAACTCTTTCATCGTGGGTTGCTACAACTACCGTGGTTTTGCGTCTTCTACACAAGCTGAGAAGCAACTTTATGATCTCATATCCTGTTTCGGAGTCCAGTTCGCCCGTGGGTTCGTCCGCAAGAATCAAACAGGGGTCGTTTACAAGTGCCCTAGCTATTGCCACCCGTTGCATCTCCCCAGTACTCAACTCTTTGGGTCTGTGTTGAAGTCTGTCAGTAAGCCCGACTGCCTCAAGAAGTCGCATAGCTCTTTCCGTTTGCAGCTTCGCCGGAGTCTTTGCTAACGCCAGGGGCAGTTCTACGTTCTCCAAAGCCGTGAGCGGCGGCAGCAGGTTAAAGGTTTGGAAAACAAATCCGAGGTTCTGAAGTCGGATTTTCCTTCGTGCTCTATCAGTTAGAAGTGAAGTGTCTTGGTTCTTGAAGAAGACCTTCCCTGAAGTCGGATGGTCATTTAGCCCTATCAAGTTGAGAAGTGTGGTCTTCCCGGAACCTGACGGTCCTATGATTGAAACGAAAGAAGTCTTCTCGATTTCCAGGTTCACTTTGTTCACGGCCATGATGACGGACGCGCCAAGGCGGTAAGCACGTGTCAGTTCTTGAGTCTTTAGGATCAATATTCTGACCTCAAAACTTCTGAGATATTCATTCTTGAGGCAGCTATGGCGGGTATGACTCCTGCAGTGCAACTTACGGCGACTGTGGATGCAAGAACTGTGATCATAAAAGCCGGGGAAACGACGTTGAAAAGATTAAAGAGAAACATCGGGAGTGGAATGTTTGTGTAAGCGT
Source organism: uncultured Candidatus Bathyarchaeia archaeon (assembly GCA_964347855.1). Classification (GTDB taxonomy): domain Archaea; phylum Thermoproteota; class Bathyarchaeia; order Bathyarchaeales; family Bathyarchaeaceae; genus CAYGAE01. The sequence goes on along the minus strand of CAYGAE010000008.1, from coordinate 3,033 downwards.
TGGCTATCAGTATCGCGGCGATTGAGCCTAGCACTGTTCCGGCTAGGCCGCCGAGCAATCCTATTAGTGCGGTTTCGGTGAGGACCATGCGGAAGATAGCGCTTCTAGGCGCTCCAATTGCATCCAAGGTCGCGAAGTCCCTCCTTCTCTCAGATACGTTCATCATAGCAACCATTGTTACGAGAATCATACTCAGGAGGTAAAGCACGCTATTTAGTCCTAAATTCCAAGTTTCAATGTCATGAAGCAGGGGTTCAACAATCTCGTTTCTTTCATCAGTCGTTAAGGCGCCAACTCCCAGAATTTCAGCTTCTATTCTATCGGCTACTTCTTTTTCTGTTGCCTCCTCCACCAGCTCAACAACAATCATGTTCCCCACCCAACTCACCTTGGGATCGGGATAATATAGTCGCCGAGCCAACTCGAGGGGTAAGATTATCGATCGAGAGAGAAGAGCCGATCGTGAATCAAGAATCCCCGCAACCGTCAAATTCGTCTTTTCCACCTTTACCATTGAGCCTGCGGCAAGGTCATACTGCGTGGCCAGAGATGAACCTACAACAACCTCTTTTTTATCTGGATTTGCTGATGGCCAATCTCCACCCGGCTGGAGGGGTGTGTGGCCAACCAGAACAGACCAGTTTTCAGAAGGTATCCCTATGCTGACATTTGATGGGGCAAGTTGAATAGTAGCTTCAACTTGGTACCCGAATCTAACCAGCATAGGAACTGTGGTCTCAACACCATTCATTTGCTGCACTTTTTCAACTACACTTTCTGGAAGGTTTCCTCCTATGGCCGGAAAAGCTTGAATGACCATAGCGCCTTCGGCTACGACAACGACATCTCCCCTAAAGAATATGTTCATTTCTCTGATGACCGCCGTGTAGTTTGTAGTGGTTCCGCCTATGGCAACAATGAAGATGGTTGCTAGCGAAACCCCTAATATGCAAAGTGAAGTTCTGAGGCGTCTTCGGAAGAGGTTCCTCAGAGACATTACAGTGATCCGCATGGGTAATCCTTCCATTCACTTTATCTTGAATTCTGAATCATTTTTGATTCTACAACTATTGTCCCAAAGAACATAAATAGTTCTATCATGAAGATGGGTGGTCATTGGTGTGAAGATTATGAGGATTGGCAAAAGAATCTTGTCAATTATGGCAATATCTCTCCTGATCTTTTCAATTCTATCCCTTTTCTGGGGGCAACAACTTCAAGTTAGTGCCCAAGCAACGGGAAGTCTTACAGGTACCATCTATGACAGTGGGGTGGACACGGATAGCGATGGAACCTTCGATTATTTGGAGGTTGGGGTAGAGGTTAATGTTTCTTCCGCTGGGGAGTTTGGGATGGACGTATTTGACCTTTATGACTCATCATACAATTATATCAACGTCTGGGAGTCCAATTTCACATACCTTGATGCGGGTATTCAGGTTGTCTACGTTTCTTTGAATGGTCCAAGCATCTATGGGTCAGGTTTTAATCCTGCCTACGTTTCTGGCGTCTACCTCTACGACGAGTACCATAACCAGCTTGACTCCTTGTCTGATGTTCCCTTGTCAAGAGAGTATTCCTACACCGAATTCGACGCTCCCCTTGTATTTCTCACTGGCAACATCTATGATAACGGAGTCGATGAAGACGGCGATGGAGCCTTTGATTATCTAGAAGTAGGCGTTGAGGTTAACGTGACTGATCCAGGGGATTATGACGTCGAGATTGGGGGGCTTCTCGATTCTGGTTACAATTACGTAAGTGTCTCAAGTCATAAATCTATGTACCTTGATGCCAGTGTTCAAGTTGTCAATGTTTCGCTTTACGGCCCTACAATCTACGCTTCAGGTTTAAACCCTTTGAACGTTTCTACAATAACATTCTGTTCTGTAGAGTACTTTTCTCCTTTTGAGTACACAAGATCCTGGCTTGGTTCTATACATGAGGTTCCTCTATCCCGAGAGTACTTGTACCACGAATTCGATTCACCCTTCGCAGATGTAGAAGCAATCTTTGTCGTATACCCAAACGGTCGAGTAGTCACGGGAGGCACCCTGAATTACACTCACATGGAGCCGCCCTACACGGGGCCTCCCATGTATGGAGTTGCTGAAATCCAAAAGAGCGCCACTGTGACCCTGGTATCAACGAACTTTACATTAATCGTTCCCCCAGAAGAAGCGGTTCAGTTCCCATTCAATTCGTCAGCCTTCACATTATTCTCAGAATATTCCAGTGATCTTCTCACCACAACGATTAGTGGCTCAACGATCTTTCCGTCCAGTATCGCGTCTGAGTTTCCTTTCAACGCTACCGACTTCACTGTGATGGGAGAATATACGGGCAACACGGTAACTGGTAACGTGACAGTTGACATATTGCCCGGTGTTTCACTGGAAGACATAGAAATGGACTTCCAAGGAAACAACACCTACACATACCTCAATGGCTCTTCGACAGTCATCTTCGGCTCTTACCCTGACATTGGAGAAATTAACGCAACGGTTCTTGACGGTCTGCTTCAACAGCTCAACAGCACAATCCCAGGAAAGGGACCTGACTCTCTGTACAACATGACGGGCGGCCTATTTGAGTGCACGAGGCTAAACACCACGACCCTACCCTACAACGCCATCGGCGCTACGGTTGATTTTGAAGCAGAGTTCCAGGGAGACATCATTCAAACGTTTGTTAACATGGCAGGTCAACCAGCTTCTATCTCTGAAGTGCTAAATGCGACGTGGTCTTCGGTTGAAAGCGGTTCCATCGTGTTAACGTATTCACGCGCCCTCAAGGAAGCCGACATGAATCTTGTCTTCGTCAACAACATGCCCTACCTTGTTGACATCATGATCCCGATCTTACCCGATATAATGCCCCCTGAAGAGGCAGCGTTCCTAGAGTCCATTCTGAACACCACGTATTGCACTGTTGAGTCAGCACAGGTTCTGCTGAATTATGAGAATGAGCAGGCAACTATCACCGCAACCGCCACCATCCAAGATGATTTCAACGCCGAACTCAACTACATAA
>CAYGAE010000007.1:29936-31778 GCA_964347855.1 uncultured Candidatus Bathyarchaeia archaeon | reverse complement strand
AGAGAAAGCCCACGTAGTGTGGCAAGACTGAAATACTTCCGTACATCTGTTGGTTCATCTCGTTCCACGCGCGCGGAAGGCGACAATTATGCAGAAGAGAAGACTTGGCAGAACAGGTTTGCAAGTGTCGGTTATCGGTTTCGGGGGCATCCCTATCATAGCGCTCTCTCGGCATGAAGCGGAGAAGGTTGTGAAATATGCCTACGAACGGGGGATCACCTACTTCGACACCGCGAGGGCCTATGGCGATGGTGAAGAGAAGATGGGAGCGGCCTTGAAGGATGTACGAGATGAAGTAATTTTAGCGACTAAAACGCACCAACGGACGAGAGAGGACGCGGCAAGAGCGGGCCTGAAGCAGAGTCTGAGGAATCTCCAGACGGATCGGATAGATCTTGTGCAGCTCCACGGCATCGATAGCGAAGAACTTCTTACGAAAGCCACGGGTTCTGAAGGGGCTTTAAGGGCTCTTGAAGAAGCTAAGGCGCAGGGAAAGATTGACTACATCGGGCTCAGCGGTCACAATTCCAATGTGTTGGCGAAGGCTGTGAAAACCGGAAAGTTTGACACTGTTTTGGTGCCGTTGAATATCCTTGAGCGACGAGCGACGGAGGAGTTGATTCCTCTCGCCAAGGAATTAGATGTAGGCGTCGTGATCATGAAGGCGATGGGAGGATGTGGGGCACCATTACAGTTTCCTCAATGGGGCGCCAGGTTTTTGGGTAAACCTGAGTTGGACTGGCCTGACCCCTCAGAGTTCGTGGCTCATTTCGGGAAGGATGGGCTGGAACGGGCCGAGCGTTCACTACGGTTTGTATTGGCACATGACATCGCCACGGTTATACCTGGAATACGATCCGTAGAGGAAGTGGACTATGTCGTTAAAGTTGCGAAAGCGTTCAAGGGTCTTACCGTTGACGAGAAGGTTGCCTACAAATTCGGAGAACTCCCGCCTCAACCGTTCTGTCGAGGATGTGGAGTATGTATGCCCTGTCCAGATGGAGTGGAGATATCGAGAATTCTACGGTGGGATACCTACTGTAGCTTTTACAACATAACGAAATGGACGAGAGATCAGTATCCAAAGCTCAGTACGAAGGTCAACGGGTGTACCGAATGTGGCCAGTGCGAGGACAAGTGCCCCTATCATCTTCCAGTCATCACGATGCTCAAAGCGGCAGAAGAACGATTGAAACAACAACCTGACACGCGCTAGGAGAACTTCGTGGCATCCTAAACTGTTTCTGAGGAGGATGACAGACGGTCCCAGAAATTTGACCGCCTCTCACCCAAGTTCTGAGGATTGCGGTAGGTTTCTGATGCGCGCGTACAAACTAATCATCTGACTCGTATCTAGTGTACTTGCGCGCGCCAAGATTTTGGAAAGAGGTGGACTTGCGCCCGAAGAGCGCGCAATTCTTAAAAGCCTAGCTTCAGACAATGGGACGTGTAAAGCAAATGGAAGGAGAACAGGAATAATATGCCAACATGGGTATGTAGAGAATGTAAAACTGAATATACAAGTAGATGTCGCCAAGCAACATGCTCGAATTGTGGAGCTTCAAAAGACAAGCACACAAAGAAGGTGTAACCATGGCGACAACAAATCCAGCAGATTTCGTAGGTTATTGTGGTCTCTACTGTAACGCTTGTGGAATTCGTCAAGAAAAAATCAAGACTGCTGTCAGCAATCTACGTGACATAATTACTCATTATGGCTTCGACAAAATGATGCCAGAGCTCGCGAAGTGGGAACCAAGCCTCAAACATTACAATGAATTCAGTGAAGTCATGAACGGTCTAGTTAAGATGTTCGGCGACTGCCCAGGGTGTCTACAAGGA